>CAZUBS010000048.1:3375-9505 GCA_964618595.1 uncultured Desulfohalobiaceae bacterium | reverse complement strand
CGGCAGCACAAGGAAGATGGGTTGCGAGCCCTCAAGCATGGCCTGGATCGGCTCTGGTTCGGCCGGAACAGGCTGCCCATCCACAACAATGCGCTGCACGAGCTTCCAGAAGCTGCTGTCCTGCCCCGCAAGAAAGGCGGACAGCCGGTCTGCGGGAATCAGAATGCCGCGGTGCAGCAGGGTGGACGACAGGTCCCGGGCGGTGGTGTTGAAAAGCTTGACGGTGACCACACCTCGTTGTGGCGCGGTCGGGTGGCCGGCAGCGGGACAGGCCTTGATCCCCTCACGCAGCGCGGCATACTGCCCGTCACGTCGCATGGTGGCGCCTACCAGGCCGGGCAAAGCCGCGGACAAGGCGAGCACGTCGCCGTTACAGACCACGGTATGCTCCATGGAGTCCACGGGTCGGCCATTGAGGAACAGGGTCTGCAGCTCCTGCTCGACATAGTGGGGTGCAATGGCAAGACCGGTGGTGAGCAGCTCAGGAAGAGGGGCGGGAACCATTACCCGGCACTGCACGCCGCCCTGGAGCAGGATGGAGAATGCTCGCACCAGACCCTCGGCGCCGCTAAGCTCAATGCGGGTTGCTTCAAAATGGTCAGCAGGGCTGTTTTGCATAAGGTCTTCGGGGTTCGGGGCTCAGAAAAAAGAGGAGGGCCCGGGCCCTCCTCTTTTTCTTTTCCGGGGACGTTCCACTACCAGTTGAAGACGTCGTCCAGCTCTTTTTCGGCTACGTCGAAGACCACGTTGTGCGGGGCCAGGGGCTCCCGGCTGAAGTAGCGGGGCAGGCGGTCGTCGGCAGCGGTGAAGCCGGCCCGCTTGTTGAAGTCACGCTCGTTGGTGAGGATGGACTTGCCGTACCCGACCACGCCCGCAGCGTCGAGGTCCCAGCCGTAGCAGCCGTTGAGGAGGTCGATCAGGGCCTGGAAGGTCTCCGGCTGGTCCAGCACGGCAAAGGCGATGAACAGGCACATGCCTGTGGCGTCCACGGCTGCCGTGGCGATCTGCAGGTCGCGGGACAGCTCTGCCTGGCCGCCGGCCTCCAGGGGGTTCACGTCCCCACCCACCTTGAGGATGTTGGCTGTCACGGCGTAACCCGCGGTGTGGTCGGCCCCCATGGGGCTGGTGGCGTAGGTCACGCCAACGCCCTTGACCGCCCTGGGGTCGTAGGCGGGCATGGCCTGGTTCTTGACCACAGGCGCCCGCTCCAGGCCGAAAGCCTTGGCCGTGGCCGCGGTCCCGCTGCCCAGGATGCGGCCCAGGTGCGTGCCCTTGCCCACCTCGTGCACCAGGTTCATGGCGCCCTGGGCATCGCCGAACTCGAGCAGGCCGGCATCCATGGCCACCCCGATGGTGGCGCCCATCTCAATGGTGTCCAGGCCGTAGTCGTCGTCCAGGAAGTCGAGCTTGGCAATGGCGTCCAGGTCGCAGATGCCGCAGTTGCCCCCGTGGGCCCAGACCGTCTCGTACTCGGGCTGCTTGCTCACGTAGTGGCCGTCCTTGTCCACGAAGGTGCCGGAGCACTGCATGACGCAGCCCCGGTGACAGCCATGGGTGGCCATGCCGCCGCGCTTGGTCTCGATCTCGGCCTGCATCTCGCCGCTGATCTTGGCAGCGTCCTCGTACTGGCCCTGGCGGAAGTTGTAGGTGGGGTAGGCCCCGGCCTCGTTGATGACATTGGTGAGCACGTTGGTTCCGAAGGCGGGCAGGCCCTCGCCGGTCACGGGGTGCTTCTTGAGACCCTCCACAAAGGCCTTGTTCGCGGCCTTGAACTTCTCGGGGTCTGCCGGGGCGCGCAGGGAGGTGCCTGCTCCGTCCAGGATGATGCACTTGATGCCCTTGGAGCCCATCACGGCTCCCACGCCGCCACGGCCGGCATGGCGGGTGGGCCTCCCTTCCATGTCGGTCACGGCCACGGTGGAGTTGGCCATGCGCATCTCCCCGGCGGTTCCGATGGAGATCATGGACCCGTTCTTGAGGTACTGGTCCTTGAACTTGTCCATGAGCTGGTAATTGGTCAGCCCCTTGAGCCCGGCGTCCTTTTCGATGCGCACTCCATCCTTGTCGATAAAGACCGCGTACAGGTCGTCTCCCTGCCGCTCCCCTTCGAGCACGATGGCCGCATAGCCGAGCTTGCCCAGCACCTGGGCGGCCTGGCCCCCGGAGTTGGCCTCCTTGATGCCGCCGGTGAGGGGGCTCTTGCACCCCACCGAGAGCCGCCCGCTGTTGGCCGCGGCCGTTCCCGAAAGCAGTCCGGGGGAGATGACCAGCTTGTTCTCGGGCCCCAGGGGATGGCAGTCGGCCGGAACCTCCTTGTTCACAAGGGCGGAGGTCATGGCCCGCCCGCCGAGGCCGGCGTAATCCCCCACAGGTTCGACTTTGGCCACAGGCCCTCCTGGTGCACCGACATCGATGCGAAGAATATGCTGCATGACAGTTCCTCCTCGTGAAGATGAAACGTAGGAAAAGCCGGTCTTCTTCTGCTCACCGGGTGACATACATTGTCTGTGAAAAGGGTGTCAACGAAGGATATGTGTAAAACTGCGCTGAAGCAAGAAGGGGTGTGGCTTGAGAAGGGAGTCGTATGTCAAGATGTAACAAGAAATAACTAAAAATGCCCTTCAATATGTTCAGCCGAATTGCGCCTGATGCAGGAGGGCCTGCTTCACCTCGCCGCAGGGAGTGCCAGAAGTTGAGCAGGGCCGGACTCCTGGACGCCTTCCCTGCTATACAGGAGAGTGTTTTTCTGTTTTAGTAATTTTTAGTAATTTATAGAAAAGAAAGGCGTGGGGGCAGTCATGAACAAACGATCTGGGATGGTGGTTCTGCTGGTCTTGTTCGTCCTGGCCGGGGGGCCGCTGTGGGCCGAAAGTCTGATGATGGCAACCACGACAAGCACGGACAACACGGGCCTGCTGGATTTTCTGGCCCCGACGTTCGAGGAGGACACCGGCATCGAGCTGAAATGGACCGCCACCGGCACGGGCAAGGCCCTGCAGCTGGGCAGGAGCTGCGATGTGGACGTCCTGCTCGTCCACGCCCCCCATGCTGAAAAGGCGTTCGTCGCTGAAGGGTACGGCACGGCACGCACAGAAATCATGTACAACGACTTCGTGATCATCGGTCCGGCCTCGGATCCAGCCTGTCTCAAAGGCAGGGCCGTGGGTGAGGCCCTCTCGGCCGTGGCCGGGGAGAAAGCCGGCTTCATCAGCCGCGGGGACGACTCCGGCACCCACAAAAAGGAGCAGGCCTTGTGGATGGCTGCCGGGATGGAGGTGCCTGACAAGGACTCCTGGTACCTCCAGCCGGGCCAGGGCATGATGGCCACCATAACCATGGCCGAGGAGCGTTCAGCCTACACCATGACCGACCGGGGGACCTACATCAAGTATGAGTCCGTCAAGGGTGGGGACGCCCCTCTGAAGATCCTGGTCGAGGGGGATGACGTGCTGCTGAACCAGTACAGCGTGATCCCGGTCAGCCCCGAAAATTGTCCCGGCGTACGGCATGACCTGGCTGTTGCGTTTGCCGGCTGGATGGCCTCGGAGCGGGCGCAAAAGCTCATCGGCGAGTTCAAGCTGTTGGGAAAGCAGCTGTTTACACCCAACGCCAAGTAGGGCAGATTTTCGCGGGTCACGACCCTTGCCGGGAAAGGCGGGGCAAAAATGACACAGCGCAACCACCGGGCAGAAAGGGCCTTCTCCCTGCCCTTGTGTAAAGGTTCTTCATGGATTTCATTCTCAATGGGCTGCAACAGGCCGTCGGGCTGCTGCTTGCAGGGGACCCGACCACTTACTCGGCGGTGTGGGCCACCCTGAGGGTTTCCGCCCTGGCCATGACGGCCTGCTTCGTCATCGGGGCGCCCCTGGGCTTTCTGCTCGGGTACACGGACTTCAGGGGGCGTCGCGCGGTCAAGACCCTGGTGGACACGGCCCTTTCCTTCCCCACCGTGGTCATCGGGCTGGTGGTCTTTGCATTTCTTTCCAGCAGGGGGCCGCTGGGGGGGCTGGGGCTCCTGTTCACCATCTCGGGCATGGCCATCGGGCTGACCCTCCTGGGCCTGCCCATTGTCATCGCCATGACCGCGACGGCCGTGGAGAACCTGGACGAACGGCTCAAACCCACCCTGCTCACCCTGGGAGCCAACAGGAGACAGGTCCTGCTGGCAACGCTGCACGAGGCCAGGTTCCACATGGCCCTGGCCGGTGCCGCGGCTTTCGGCCGCATTGTTTCCGAAGTGGGCATAGCCATGATGGTCGGGGGGAACATCAAGTGGCACACCAGGACCATAACCACCGCCATCGCCCTGGAAACGAACAAGGGTGAGTTCGCCATGGGCATTGCCCTGGGGCTGGTGCTGCTGCTCATCGCCCTGCTGGTCAACCTTTTCCTGATCAAGCTTCGGAGGCGCGCCAGGCAATGAGCGGGGCCGTTTATGAACTTCAAGACCTGCAGCAGGTCTATGGCGGGCGGGTCGTCCTGGACCTGGACCATCTGAAGCTCCAGGCCGGCTCGATTCTCGGTCTGTCCGGGCCGAACGGGTGCGGCAAATCCACCCTGATGCGCATTCTGGCTCTGGTGGAAAGCCCGTCCCGGGGAAGTCTGCTCTTTAAGGGTGTTCCGGCTTCCCCCAGGGACAGCGCTTTGAGGCGGGAGGTGACCCTGCTCGGCCAGGACCCCTTTCTCCTGCAGCGCTCTGTTTTTGCCAATGTGGCCTACGGGCTCAGGGTCAGAAAGGAGTCTGGGATCGAGGAAAAGGTCGCGGAGGCCCTGGACATGGTCGGGCTAGCGCCGGACAGGTTTGGCCGCCGCCCCTGGTACCAGCTGTCAGGGGGCGAAGCACAGCGGGTTGCGCTGGCCAGCCGGCTGGTCCTGCGGCCCACGGTCCTGCTGCTCGACGAGCCAACCGCCAGCCTGGACAGCCAGAGCGCGGCCATGATCAGGCAGGCCGCCCTGAGGGCCCGGCAGGAGTGGCACACCACCCTGGTTGTGGTCAGCCACGACATGGCCTGGCTCCGGGATGTCTGCGACACCGTCCATACCATGGAGGAGGGGCGGCTTGTCGCAAAGCATTCGCAGCGTGAGCTGAAAGAAGACAAATGCCGGTCACTGGCCTGACCCCGCCGCTCTCCCAGGGAGTCGGCTGGTTTGATGGCAAGGGAAGTGCGGGTGGTCTCGCTCCGGGGGCCGCAGGGTATGGTAGTTGTAATGCAAGGAAGAGAGACATGACAGCGATGACGAGCCTTCTTTCGACCAAGGAGGTGGCGGCCCTTCTCGGGGTGAACGAGAAGCTGGTCTACACCCTGATCAACGAAAAGGGGCTGCCGGCCGCAAAGATAACCGGCAAGTGGCTCTTTCCCCGCCACCTGGTGGAGCAGTGGGTGGAGCAGATGACCATCAACCATCCGGGCCAGTGGGACCCCCTGACCGGGAAGAACGGGCAGCTTGTCGTGGCGGGCAGCAACGACATCCTTTTCGAGCGGACCCTGGCCTTGTTCATGAAGCAGTACCCCGGCATGGTGGCCGCTTTTGCCAACCTTGGGAGCATGGGCGGGTTGACCGCGCTGCGCAACGGCCTGTGCCACATGGCCACCAGCCACCTGGTGCAGGAGGACGAGCAGGAGTACAACTTCGCCTACGTGGCCAGGGAGCTGGAGCGGGAGCCCGCCATCATCAACTTCGTGCACCGCGAGCAGGGGCTGATCCTTCCTGCCGGCAACCCAGAGCAGATACGCGCAGTGGCGGACCTGGCCGAGAAAAACGTCGTGGTGGTCAACCGGGCTCCAGGAACCGGTACCAGGCTGATGTTCGACCGGGAGCTGGCCAGGGCCTCGGTCACGGGATCCGATCTCCCGGGATACGAACGCGAGGTGGGACGGCACCTGGACGTGGGGCTGGAGGTCCTGGCAGGCAGGGCCGGGGCAGGGCCGGGCATCAGGGTGGTGGCAGGTCTGCTGGGCCTTGATTTTCTTCCTGTCCACTGGGAGCGGTTCGACATCATCGTTCCCAAGGACATCTATTTCAGGAAAGAGGTTCAGGACTTTCTGTCCATCTTGCACAGCAGGAGTTTTGCAGAGCTGGTGGGCTCACTGGAGGGGTATGACGCCGGCATGAGCGGCAAGATAGTCTA
>CAZUBS010000048.1:0-3275 GCA_964618595.1 uncultured Desulfohalobiaceae bacterium | reverse complement strand
GAGCTCAAGGTCC
Organism: uncultured Desulfohalobiaceae bacterium; assembly: GCA_964618595.1. Lineage (GTDB taxonomy): Bacteria > Desulfobacterota > Desulfovibrionia > Desulfovibrionales > CAZUBS01 > CAZUBS01. The sequence continues at coordinate 3,262 of CAZUBS010000048.1, read as the reverse complement.
TGTCTACGATCAGCCGGATCATCGGGGACGCCCTCAACCTGGAGCAGGCCCTGGGGGACATCCTGGGCCTGCTGTCAGAATCTCTGAGCATGAACCGGGCAACGGTCGCGCTCCTGGACGAGCCCTCGGGCCAGCTCTTCATCCGTGCCTCGCACGGGCTGCGGCCGGAGGAGAAGAGCAAGGGTGTCTACCGCCTGGACGAGGGGGTGACGGGCAGGGTGTTCAAGACCGGGAAACCTTATTTCGTCAAAGACATCCGTCACGACCCCCTGTTTCTGGACAAGACCGGCACCCGGCGGGACCTCCAGACCAGGCTGTCCTTTGTTGCCGTGCCCATCATCCTCCACGGCAAGGCCATCGGGGTGCTCTACGTGGACCGGCCCCATGAGAAGCAGATTTCTTCGGGGCAGGATATTGCGTTTTTGTCAATTGTGGCCACGCTCATTGCCCAATTTGTGAACCTGAACGAACAGTTCACCGCCAGCATCGAGGCGCTGCGCACCGAGAACGTCTCCCTCAAGTCCAGGCTTTCCAGGGAGAGCAGCGGCATCTACATCGTGGGCAAGAGCCAGGCCATGCAGGAGGTGCAGCGCCAGGTGGAGAAGGTCTCCCCCACCAAGGCCACGGTCCTTCTGCTTGGCGAGTCCGGCACCGGCAAGACCCTGATCTCCCGGTTCATTCATGAGCTTTCCGAGAGAAAGAGCTTCCCTTTCACCAAGGTCAACTGCGCCGCCATTCCGGAAAACCTCCTCGAGTCGGAGCTGTTCGGGTATGAAAAGGGGGCCTTCACCGGGGCACTGAGCCCCAAGCCGGGCCGTTTCGAGCAGGCGGACAAGGGCACGATATTCCTGGATGAGATCGGTGAGATCCCCCTGGGGATCCAGGCCAAGCTGCTTCGCTTCCTGCAGGAGCGGGAGTTCGAAAGGCTGGGGAGCACCAGGACCAGAAAGGTGGATGTGCGCATCCTGGCCGCAACCAACCAGGACCTGCTCACGGCCGTGGAAGAACGAAGATTCCGCAAGGATCTCTACTACCGGCTGAATGTTTTTCCCATCAAGGTGCCGACCCTGCGCAACCGAACAGAGGACATCCTGCCTCTTCTCAACCATTTCCTGGACAAGATGGCCCGCGAGTATGACAGGCGTTTGTACTTCACACCCGGGGCGCTGGATGCCCTGGTCCGCTACGACTGGCCGGGGAACGTGCGGGAGATGGAAAACCTGGTGGAACGCCTGGCCATCATTGCCGAGCAGTCAAAGGTCGATCTGGAGCATCTGGCTCCTTTCCTGGAGGCCGGCACGCCGGACCAGCCGGCCGAGGAGAGCCCCCTTTCCCTGGAGGAGCTGGAGCGGCGGCAGGTGCTCACGGCCCTGAAGCGCAACGACTGGGTCCAGACCCATGCCGCCCGGGAGCTTGGTGTCTCCCTGCGCCAGATGGGCTATCGTCTCAAGAAGTATGGTCTGGAAGCATACGTCAAGCGTCAGCGTCGTGACTCGCGGGCTTGATGCATTGTCCACCCCCGGTCCGCTGCCAAAACCGCTCATCCATCTCCAGAGGGTGACGACCCCTCCTGCAGCACATGGCGCAATGCCTTGCGCAGCCCGCGCAAGGTGGGGGGCTTGCGCAGGATGTAATCGGTCCTGGTCGATGGCTCCCCGGTTTCCACCGACTTCTGATCCCACCCGGTGAGCAGGATCACGGGTGTCTGCGGCATGACCCGCTTGAGCTCGTCGGTCACGGCGATCCCGTCGAGGTGGGGCATGCCGAGGTCGGTGAGCACGACATCAAAGGGTTTCCCGGCGTTCAGGGCCGCGGCACAGGCCGCAATCCCCTCCTCACCGCTCGCAGCAGTATCGACCCGATGACCCTCCTGCTCGAGCATCTCTACGACCAGGTCCCGCAGGGTCTGTTCATCGTCGATGCACAAGATGCGCAGCTGTGGCAGGTCCGTCTGCCCGGAAGGCCTCTTCTGCCTGCTTTCCCCCCGGGCACGGTGAACCGGCAGGGTGAGGGAGATGGTCGTGCCCCGCCCTTGCTCGCTCTCTATATCGAGTGAGCCGCGGTGCCGCTTCACCGTGCCATAGACCATGGCCAGGCCCAGGCCGGTCCCGCCTTCGCCCTTGGTGGTGAAGAAGGGCTCCATGCAGCGGGCCTGTGTGGTCCGGTCCATGCCGCCCCCGGTGTCGCTTACGTGCAGGAGGGCCTGCTCCCCTATTCGTGAGGTGCGCAGGCAGATGCTCCCCCCAGAGTCCATGGCGTCGACACTGTTGATGATCAGGTTGGTGACCGCTTCCCGCAGCTCGCTTTCCACCCCCTTGACCAGGCCGAGCTCAGGGTCGAGCTCGGTGGTGACGTCGATGACCGCCCCCCTGCGCTGAGCCATATCCTTCCATCTCGGGCGGGTCAGGTCCACGGCCTGGGTGATGACGGCGTTCAGGTCCACGGGAAGCTGCTTATCTTCATCCTCGTGCCTGCGGTAGAAGGCGCGCATGCGGGTCACGATGTTCATGATGTCCCCGGCTGCCGTGCGCACGTGCTTCAAGTGCTTTTGCGCCCGGGGGCTCCCCGCGATGGTGTCGTCCTCGAGCAGCATGTCAGTGTAGCCCACGATGGGGGAGAGAGCGTTGTTGATGTCGTGCACGATGCCGCTGGCCATTTGCCCAAGGGCACGCAACCGCTCCTGGCGCAGGACTTCCTCCTGGGTCCTGCGCAGCTCGCCAGTGGTCTTTTGCAAATGGTGCAGGAGCTGCTTCTGCCGGAAGGCAAGGGCGGTGTGGCTGCATAGCTGCCGCAGAAAAACGAGTTCCCCCCGGTCAAAGGCGGCGGCCGAGGCCCGGGCCACAAGCAGCCACCCCAGAAGCCTCTTTTCCAGGAGCAGGGGCTCGAAAACCAGTGAGCCAAGGCCCGCCCGGGAAAGCTTGCCCGCTATCCAGCACTGCTCTTCCCCGGAGGTGTCCGGGATATACACCCCTTCGGTGTACCCATTTCGATCCAAAACGGTCTGGTTGGCGTTGATCAGGGTGCCGGTCTCAAGATCCAGCTCTGAGGCCATTTCCTGGCTTCGGGGGCCGGTGGACACAATGGAGCAGGTCCCGCCTTCCCGGTCCGCGAGCCACAGGCCGGCAAAATCAACGGGCAGCTTGTCCTCCAGGTGGTCGAGAAGCACGTTGAAGATGCTTTCCAGGTCCTGCCGTTCTGCTATGGACCTGGTGATATGGTGCAGAAGGGTCAGGCGCTCGATGTGCTGTGTGAGCTTCTTTTC
>CAZUBS010000047.1:1378-9636 GCA_964618595.1 uncultured Desulfohalobiaceae bacterium | reverse complement strand
GACGAGACCCGGAGCACCCGCCGGAAAGACAAAAAAAAAGGCCGGCATGTCTGCCGGCCTGAAATAATCGGATGGTGCCGAAGGGGAGACTCGAACTCCCACGGGCGTTAGCCCACTACCCCCTCAAGATAGCGTGTCTACCAGTTCCACCACTTCGGCACAGGGGATCAGCCGCAGGGCCAGCTTGAAGCGTTGTCCGCGGCTGAAGGAGATGTCTCTACGTCTTCCTGGGGACGCTGTCCACCCTCTTGATCCTCAACGCCTCCCGTGGTCGCAGGCGGCAGGGCCATTTCCGGGGAAACCTGGTCGCCGGCGGGGGCTTCCAGCATGATCGATTCCTGGGGCGACTGGTCCGGCTTGGAGCTGATCAGGTTGTAGGAGAGGGAGGTGATGAAAAACACCGTGGCCGCGCCGATCGTCAGCTTGGACAGCAACCCCCCGGCACCGCTGGACCCGAAGAGCGAGGTGCTGCCGCCACCGCCGAAAATGACCCCCATGCCTTCCTTGCCGGATTGCAGCAGCACCAGCAGGACCAGGGCGATGCAGGCGATGACGTGTATGGTGATGATCAATGGAGCCAAGACTCCTCCTCCTTTGACTGCCGTTCAGGTCAGGGTTGCACGCCGGGAGCGTGTTTCAGAATACACAGTACTGTAAGGTGTGCCGGCCTTCTGTCAAATCCCGGCCAGCACGATGTCGGCAAAGCTGGCGGCATTCAGGCTTGCGCCACCTACCAGGACGCCCTCGACATTGTCAAGACCGATGATCCGGGCACAGTTGTCCGGTTTGACGCTGCCGCCATACAGAATGCGGATGCTGGGTCCGGGACCCGGGAGCAGGTCCTGAAGCTGCTGTCGCACGAAGGCGTGGGCCTGGGCGATCTCTTCGGGACCGGCGACCTTTCCTGTTCCGATGGCCCAGACCGGCTCGTAGGCCACGGCCAGCCGGGAGGGGTCGATGTCCTGATCCACATCGGCAAGGCCAGCCCGCAGCTGCGCCTGCAGGACCTCCTGCACGCGATCCTGCTCACGCTGCTCAAGGGTCTCGCCCACGCAGAGGATCATGCGCAGCCCTTTGTCCAGCCCGAACAGTACCTTGCGGCCCACAAACGCGTCGTCCTCACCCATGACATGGCGCCGCTCGGAATGGCCGGCCAGGGCATAGCTGCACCCGCAGTCGAGGAGCATCCCGGGGGAGACCTCGCCGGTGTAGGCACCCTGCTTGTCCGGATAGAAGTTCTGGCCGCCCACGGCAAACCCTGGAGAACCTTCCACTGCCTCGTACACGGGCTGCAGTGCGGTGAAGGGGGGGATGATCAGGACCTCCCTGTCCCCGGGGAGCTTTTCCGCGATTCGTGTTGCCAGGTCCTCGACAGTGGCCCGGGCTTCCTGCCGGGTCTTGTGCATCTTCCAGTTGGCTGCCATGAGCATGGTGGTCATTGCGAGCACTCCTCCAGGGCTTTGATGGCCGGCAGGGTGTTGCCTTCCAGAAATTCCAGGAACGACCCGCCCCCGGTGGAGACAAAGCTGAACTTATCCGCCAGGCCGGTGTCGTAAATCAGGGCGTCGGTGTCGCCTCCGCCAACAATGGTGACCGCCTGTTCCAGGTTGGCCATGGTTGCGGCCATGCCGAAGGAGCCCTGGGAGAAGGCGGGATTTTCAAACAGCCCCATGGGGCCGTTCCAGACCACGGTGCCGGCATCCTTGAGCACTTCGGAGAACAGGGCGTGGCTTGCCGGTCCCGTGTCCAGGATCATTTCATCTGCAGGCACGTTCTGATAGGGCCGCACCGCTGCAGGTGATCTGCTTTCCGTGGACTGGCCCGTGATGAAGTCCACCGGAAGGTAGAGGCTCACACCGGCTTGGCGGGCCTGGTCCAGGATCTGTCTGGCCGTGTCCAGCAAATCGTCCTCGACCAAGGATCTGCCGACCTCGTAGCCCTGGGCCTTCAGGAAGGTGTTGGCCATGGCTCCACCCACAATGATCCTGTCCACCTTGTCCAGGAGGGTGGTGAAAATTCCCAGCTTGCTGGAGACCTTGGCCCCTCCCGAGATGACCACATATGGCTTGCGCGGCTCGCGCAGCAAATCACTCAGGGTCTCGATTTCCTTGTTGAGCAGCAGCCCGGCGCAGCATTCCCGGACAAACCTGGTGATTCCCACCACGGAGGCGTGCTCCCTGTGGGCCACGCCAAAGGCGTCGTTGACATAGACATCGGCCAGAGAAGCAAGGTCTTTGCTGAACTCCGGGTCATTCTCCTTCTCGCCGGGATTGAAGCGAAGATTTTCCAGCATCAGCACCTCCCCCGGCTGCAGGGCCCCGGCCATGTCCGACACCTCCTGCCCGGTGCAGTCCGGGGCCATGGAAACCTCACGCTCCAGCAGCTCGCCCAGCCGCCTGGCAACCGGGGCAAGGGAGAGCTCCGGTCTCGGCTTTCCCTTTGGCTTTCCGAGGTGGGAGCAACAGATGAGAGCAGCGCCCTGATCCAGAATGTGCCGCAGGGTCGGCAGGGTGGACGTGATCCGGTACTCCTCGTGGACCGTGCCGTTCTCCAGGGGCACGTTGAAATCCACGCGGACGATGACTTTTTTCCCCTCGAGATCCATCTGATCGACAGTACGCATTGCTTCAGGCTCCTTGTTGGTACACGCAACATCAAATCCAAAATCACGCTGCCGGTGGAACCGGTCCCCATTCTCTGGTCATGTCCAGCTGCAGGACGATTGCGTCCTCACCCGTGTCCGGGTAGTAGCTGCTGCGCACCGCCAGGGTTCCGAACCCAAGCTTCTGGTAGAGCCGCAGTGCTGCAGTGTTCGAAGGCCTGCTCTCCAGGGTGACCCGCTCGACTCCCAGCCTGCGGCAGATGTTCAGCACCAGCCGGAGGAGGCGTTCGCCCATCCCCTGCTGCTGCAGCTCGGTCCTGACCGCGATGTTCAGGATCTCGGCCTCGTCCACGACCGTGACAAAAGAGCAGTAGGCCACAATCGTGTCCTGTTGCCTGAACCCGAAGATGTGAAAGGCGTTCTGGTCCAGGCTGAGACGGAACTGCTCCCGGGTCCATGGATGGGGGAAGACCTCCTGTTCGAACCGCACGAGCTCTTCCAGGTCGGACTTGCCGCACCTGACAAAGCAAACCTCCTGACTCATGGACACGGCCCCTGGAGAAACCAAGACATCGACGTGCTGTGCCTGCCTCCATCACGGGAAATCGTACGTGTCAATTTCATTTTTTGCAAAGCCTGACAGATGCAGGTCACCTCTTTTGTTGTCCGCACCGTTTCCTCCGTCAGTGCACGAACTTCTGGAACGGTGCGTGTTCCGCTCAGGCGGCTCGTCCGGAAAGGTCTTGCAGTGACCATGGCCGGCTGTGAGGCACCTCCGGGGGCTGACTCCGGAAGGACTTCGCGGTATAGTGAGCCCTGCCCGATGCCGAAAAGCACCTCTTCCCTTGCCAGGAGTTCCATGCCCCGGGATCATGAGTTCGTCGAGGTTGTCGATGCCTCCAACCGCGTGCTGGCCCTGATGCCCAGGGACCAGGTCCACCGGCAGCAGCTGCTGCACAGGGCCGTGCTCATTTTGGTCTTCAGTCCCGGGAACAAGCTGGTGCTGCAACGCAGGAGCAGATCGAAAAAGCTCTACTCAGGGCGCTGGGACCTCTCCGCCACCGGACATGTCAAACCAGGGGAATCCAGGGAGCAGGCCGCCCTGCGGGAGGTCTGGGAGGAGCTGGGGGCCTCGCCGCGGCGTTTGCGGCTGCTCCACGAGCTGGCCGGAGGCCCGGAGACCGGCAATGAGTTCGTGTCCCTGTTTACTGCCGGAGTTGTCACTGACGACCTGCGACCCGACCCGGCCGAGGTCGAGGAGCTCTGTGCCGTAGACAGCGAGGAGCTGGAGACCCTGATCAGATCCGTGCCCGAGATGCTCACCCCGGCCCTGCATTATTACTGGAAACGGGACCTGCTCTTCCCCCCCCTGCTCACCGGGTAGCAGGCCCTTGAAAAATCCCCGCTGGTCACGCGGGGCGCGTGATTGCTTCACCAAGGCCAAACCCTCACATATTTGACCGGCCAATTCCCCGGGTGCTCATCCCTTGTGGAGCAGCTCCCCGAGCTGCGCGTGCAGGCCGGGGTTTGCAGCCAGGATGGAGAAGGACCCCAGGGAGTACTCCCGCACCGGATCGAACCGGGTAACCACACCCCCGGCCTCTTCCACCAACAGCCACCCGGCTGCGGTATCCCAGGGCTTGAGCCCGATTTCATAGAACCCGTCCACCCTGCCGCAGGCGGTGTAGGCCAGGTCGATGGCCGCGGAACCCGCGCGGCGGACCCCCTGACAGCTGAGCAGCACCGTGCGCATCGTCGCCAGGACAGGGTCGACACGCTGGGCAATGTCATAGGGAAAGCCCGTGGCCATCAGTGCATTTTGCAGCACGTTCTGTTCTGAAACGTGGATGGGTCGACCGTTCAGGGAAGCGCCCCGCCCTCTGACAGCGGCAAATGTCTCGTTCAGGATGGGCAGGTGCACAATGCCCATTACGACCCGGTCCCTTTCCCACAGGGCAACGGAAAGGGCCACGAACGGGAACCCGTGGGCGTAGTTGGTGGTGCCGTCGATGGGGTCGATGATCCAGGTCAGCGGTCCGGGTGTGACAGAGCTGGCAGTCTCCTCGGCCAGGAAATCCGCTTTCGGGAGCAGCTTTCCCAGGTGTTCCTTGAGATAGTGCTCCACCGCAAGATCGGTCTCGGTGACCAGATCGATGCTTCCCTTGTGCTTGATTGCAACAGGTTTTTCGAAATTTTCCCTGATGATCTCCCCGGCCGTGACCACGATGCCGCGGGCTTCGTCCACCAGTGACTCGGGTGTCTCTACCACCGTTCCCCCAGAATGAAAAAATGGTTCTTCGACCTTTTATGTGGAATTGACCTGGAATATGAGTAAACGGCAGACCCGGGCCCATTTTCTTCCACCTGGCGATCCGTCTGCTCTTGGTTCCCCTCGGCGTTGGTGTCGGAATCGGAATCGGGATCGATCCCCACTGTGTTCGCATGCTCTCAGTTGATGTAGGCCTGCCGGAATATCTTCTCGTGCTGCATGGCCAGCCCTGTTCCGCGCACGACCGTGGTCAGAGGGTCCTGATCAACGCTCACCTTGATGTTGATGACCTCCCGCAGGAGCTGGTCGAGGCCTTTGAGCAGCGCGCCGCCCCCGGCCAGGAGAAGCCCGGTGTCGGCCACGTCGGCAACCAGCTCGGGCGGGGTCTTTTCCAGGGCCTTGCGAACGGACATGAGGATGAGGTTGACGGGCTCCTTGATGGCCTCGCGGATGTGGCTGTCGCTGACCTCCAGGGCCCGTGGACGCCCGTCAACCATGTTTTTCCCGGAAATGGTGATGTACAGCGGGTCGCGCATGGGCACAGCCGTGCCAACGGTCATCTTGGCCCGTTCGGCCATGTTTTCGCCGATGAGCAGCTGAAACTCGTCCTGCATGTAGCGCTGGATGGCTTCGTTCATCTCGTCGCCGGCTATGCGCACCGACTCGGAGTAGGCCACCGAGGACAGGGAGATGATGGCCACCTCGGTGGTGCCCCCGCCGATGTCCACGACCATGTTGCCGCGGGGCTCCTCAATGGGCAGCCCGGCTCCGATGGCAGCGGCCATGGGCTCTTCGATCAGCTTGACCTCGCGCGCGCCGGCCTGCAGCCCCGACTCGATCACCGCCCTCTTCTCAACCTGGGTGATGCCGGCCGGGACACAGATGACGATCTTGGGCTTGATCAGGCTGTAGCCCTGGATGACCTTGCGGATGAAGAAGGCGATCATGCTCTTGGTGACCTCGAAATCCGCAATGACTCCGTCCTTCATGGGGCGGATGGCCTTGATGCGGTCCGGGGTCCTGCCCAGAAACTCCTTGGCCTCCTTGCCCACCGCCAGCACGTCCCCCGACCTGCTGTCCAGGGCCACCACAGACGGCTCGTTGAGCACGATGCCGTCTTTTGGGGTGTACAACAGGGTGTTGGCCGTGCCCAGGTCCATGGCCAGGTTCTTGCCCAGCATACCCAGAAGCCGTTTGAATACCATGGAGCGCCACCTCTCAGGAGACCCGTGTGGAATGTTGAAAAATCAGTCCAGGCGACCGGTCTTCACGCCGGCCGTCTGTTGCTGCAACAAAAGGCATGCTTTGATCTGCCCGTGGGCCGGGACGCACAGCAGCAGCCATCAAATCTAAATGATGCCATGGACTAAGGCAACTCTTCGCCACCCACAACACCCTTGGGCAGCACTTGTCATACAGATCGGGCTCATCATGGCCGGCGCAGCCTGTTCTTGAGGTACAGGTTCTCCAGGAACAGGGCCAGCTGGTCGGCGATGAGGAACAGAAATGGCTTCAGCTGCTGGGGCGGTGTCCGCTCGTTTTGATCGGCCAGAATGAGCACCCCCCGGGTCTTTCTGTGCACCACCAGCGGCAGGCACATGCTGCGCACGACCTTTTTGGTTTTGATGCCCTTGCCGAACAGGGGGGAGCCTGGATCTGCCAGCTCGTGCTCGCCGGAGAGCAAGGGGCTGTGGTTTCGAAACACCCAGCCCACCTGGCCGCTGGCAATGGGAATTTTGCGCTTTTCATCCTCAGGCTGCACCAGCAGGCTGGTGTTCCAGCCCTCCAGAAAGTAGCCCTGGCCCATTTCGTCGCGGGCTGCCAGGCAGCAGTGCGAGAATCCTGAGTACTCTGAGAGGATGTCCAGGAAATGGCGGAGAAAGAGTGTCCAACGCGGGTGCTTGTCCCGAAGGCCGTGCATGGTCAGCAGGCACTGGTAGTAGCGCTGCTCGAGCTGCCCGGCATCGGCCGCGCACTGATTGATCTTCAGGGACTCCACCAGCTGCGCGAACTGGTGCAGCAGCTTCTGGTCCTTGGTGCTGAAGGCGTAGGGGCTCTTGCTGTCCACGCACAGGGCTCCCTGTCCGTGGCGCAACGGGCAGCCCATGAAGGACTTGATGAGGGACTCGCCGTTCCTGGTGTAATAGCCGAGCTTTCCCTCCTCCCGGTCCACATTGTTGACCAGCAGGGGTTCCTGGGTCTTGATCAGCCAGCCCACCAGACCTTCGCCCTCTGTGATGCGGGAGCCTGCCTTGACGTGGTCCCCCAGGCTGAAGCTGCCGGAGACCGTGAAGTCACGTGGCTCGGTCCTGAGGAAAAGGACCGCGGAGTAAGCGTCGAACACGCTGCCCACCAAGCCTAGGATGTGATCGAAACGCTCCTTGCCCGCCATGTTTCCGTATTATTTGAAACGGCGCTGAAAGTAAAAGGAAAGGGATCGATTGTAGGTCCTTTCCTCCTCCGGAGTGAAGTAGCAGGCAGGAAGCTCGTTGCGCTGGCGGTGGTAATGCATGCATTCGCAGCAGAGCCCATGCCGGGGGCATCCTGGAAAGGTGCAGGTACAGAACCGGGCATTGACTTCCGACCTGGGGCACCGCTCCTTCTTGCTTTGCATGGACATCTCCCTGTACACAGAGACGTTGGTTCGTTGGGTGGAAATTTCCGTTTTTCTACGGACAATTGTTTGGCAGTGTCAAGGGACCAGAATTATTGAAAGTTTCTCTGGTTTGATGTATCCTCTTCTAATGTCTGAGAGACACAACCGGACTAGAATTCGAATGCGCCGCGAAAACGCAGAACAGAACAGATGTTGACGAGCTGGGAAAAGGCCTTCAGCAAGGTCCCGGGGCTGGAATGGAAGGGAGCCCGCCAGCTGCGTCGCCCTCCCTCGCTGACCTGCCTCGAGAACCTGAAGTCTTTTCTGGATTTCATGCACATCAAGTTCTGCCTGCTCAAGCCGTTTTTCGAGCAGAGCGACTACCCCCTGGTCATTCCCAGGGAGCTGCTGCCTTCTTTCGAGGGGGACCTCTTCGAGCACACCAACCTGCCGGGGTTCAGCCTGGTGGCGCTGTCCAGGCCCATCGACCCTTTCCAGGAGATTTTCCAGTTCGATATCCTGCATCCCTGCGAGGAGGGGGGCAGCAATCAGAATGGTCCGTCCTGCCCCCTGGAGCAGCAGGTCATCTACTCCAACAACGAGACCTTCAGCAGCCGGCTGCCCCGGGCCTTTCAGGATGAGTTCAAGAGCAGCTTCAGCAGCCGGGACATCACCGACCTGCAGGCCTACCCCCAGATCCTGCCCTTTCTGCTGGAGATGGACCGGGGACATGCCCTGGCCCAGAACAGCCAGGGCGAGTACTACACCTGCGGTGTTTTTGCCTCCTTCCC
>CAZUBS010000047.1:0-1278 GCA_964618595.1 uncultured Desulfohalobiaceae bacterium | reverse complement strand
TGGCCCAGAACAGCCAGGGCGAGTACTACACCTGCGGTGTTTTTGCCTCCTTCCCCTCCGACCTGGACACCGAGCTCAAGCGTTTCGGCATCCGCATCGGCAAGTTCAGGGCTGGGGACAATGCCCGTTACGAGCGCTACAGGCTTTTCGTCTACCAGTTCCTCATGGAGCTCTATGGCTTTCCCATCGCCTCGGAACGGCGGACCTCCGCCGCCCTGTTCTCCCGCCGCCTTTTCCGGATGGGGGAGGAGTTCCTGGTCCAGGTCCTGGGGCAATCGGACCGGACCATAACCACCCTCTGCTCCCATCCCAAGGCCAGGCACTACCCGCGGGTGGAGAAGATCGCCCTGGTCAGAGTGGATCAAAGCCAGAAGGAGCAGCTCAACAGGCTGCGCAAGCACGGGTTCCTTCTGGAGGGTGACCAGCCCGCGGTCATCATCCGGGTCATCTACCGCCAGCACAAGTACGACCCCACCAACGTCCGGGAAGACCGGGCCATGTCCGTGCACCGCCAGGAGGTCATCCACCCGTTGACCGGGCAGGTCAGTCTGGCGGTGAACATCATCAAGGACACCTCCCTGATGACCCTCAAGCTGAACGACATCGTCAGGGGGGAGTTTCTGGGCAGGATCAAGTACAAAAACAACGAGATCGTGGAAAACACCGAATCCCACGAGAAACGCCTCAAGTTCCTTTATGCCTGGTTGACCAAGCACCAGCGCCGGATCATCGGGTATTCGGACGAGTTCTACGCCAACGTGACCAAGGTTCTGGACAGCTATCTGCTGCGCTCTGAAAACTACGACGAGTTCTACCACCTCAATGACCTGTACCAGGAGGTCTGGGCTGTTTACAGCTACATCCAGCAGGCCAGGAAGGTGAAGCAGCTCGAGGACCTCAAGAACCGCGATTACAAGGGGCAGCGCATCGACTACCTCGAGATGCTGGTCAACGTCACCGACATCATGAAGGACTTCAAGTTCGAGATCGTGAGCTACTACGACACCCTGGTGGAACGGGCCGTGGCCATCAGTGAATCCATACTGAACGACAGCTATCTCATCCGCCGCTACATACGGCCCGCCCCGGACACGCTGACCGACTACGGGAGCCGGGTCAGGAAGTTCTACGGACGACTCGTGCACCTGGTGGACGATGTCAAATCCATCCGCCGGACCAAGGTCGAACAGGAGGATCTGGTTTTCCTTGACGAAGGGCTGGTGTAGCAGGCCGTTGAAAAATCCCCGCTGGACTGCGTTGCTTCACCAAGGGCAAACC
>CAZUBS010000046.1:1272-9758 GCA_964618595.1 uncultured Desulfohalobiaceae bacterium | reverse complement strand
TGGCCTGGTCCCTGGAAGAGAAGCTCCTTGAGTTTTCCGAGCTCGACGCCAGGGCGTCGGAAGCCTGGACACGGTTTGACAGCGAGCTCGGCATGGAAGACGATGACCTCCAGGTCCGCCGGCTTGCACGGAACAGCGGACGCGGGCATCTGCTGGCCCCTGAGATCCCCTGGCAGGAGTTCACCCTTTCCTACCTCGAGCTTGCGCCGCCCGGGACGTGTCTGTTCCTGAGCGAGAGCAAGGTCAGGGAGGCTTGGGAGGAATCAGGAGTGGACTTCACTGCCCTGTCGTCCAGGCAGGCAGCGTCCCTGCCTCCTTCATGGGGAGAGGATGTGCGTTCCCGACTGACTGCGGCCGAAGCCCCAGGATGGAAGCTTGTCAGGGGGGCGGCTGCAAAAGGTCAAGACCGATCCAGCCCGAAAATGCAGGAGGCCTGGAGCATACTTTGCTGGGAAGATCCTGGCGCCCCGTGGCCCAGCCGATGAGCTGGTCGGGTGGGTGGCCCAAATGGTTTTAAACAGACAGACAATCACCGGCAGAGCCCAATACCATGGCAGTTGTACAGTGTAATCCGGTTCAGCCCAAGGATGCGTACCAAAGCGTGCAGGGGATCATCTTTGATTGTGACGGTGTGCTGATCGATTCCAAGGAGGCGAATCGACGGTACTACAACACGATCAGGGAAAAGGCGGGTCTTGGACCCATGAGCCCGGAGCAGGAGGATTTCGTCCACGCCCATTCCGTGCATCGCTCACTGGAGCACATACTCCCCGCGGAACTGCTCGACAGGATGCGCCGGGAACGCACGCGTTTCGATTACAGAGAGTTCCTTTTCCACATCCGTCTGGAAAGCGGGCTTATACCGTTGCTGACAGAGCTCAAGAACCAGGGGATCCCCATGGCGGTCAACACGAACAGGACCGACACCATGGAGCTCATCCTGGAGAGGTTTGAGCTGCGGCCCTACTTTCATCCCGTGGTCACGGCCAATCGGGTCTGCTGGGCCAAACCGCACCCGGAGAGCATGCACCGTATCCTGGCCTTCTGGAGGTTCAAGCCGGGGCAGGTGGCCTATGTCGGCGACTCGAGCGTGGACCAGGACACGGCCCAAAGCGCAGGGGTCCCGTTCTGGGCTTACAAGAATCCTTTGCTGCGGGCCGACCTGCACGTGCCTGATTTCTGGGCGCTGCTCGGGTGTTTTCGCAGGGCGTGAGCCAGGGGGCCCTGCATGCAACAACACGACAAACTGCTGAGGGAGAGATGATCGTGCTTTCCAACTTCATTCAGGCCATCGCTTCGGTGCTGGATACGGTGCTCACCCTGTACTTCTGGATCGTCATCATATCCGCTCTGCTGTCCTGGGTGAACCCCGATCCTTACAACCCGATCGTGCGTATTCTGCGCAACCTGACCGAGCCGGTTTTCTACAGGGTGCGGCGCTGGCTGCCCTTCACCTACATGAGCGGGATTGACTTTTCGCCCATTGTGGTGCTGCTGGCCATTCAGTTCATCAAGGTGTTTCTGGTGCGGACCCTTTACCAGCTCGCCGTGTCGGTCTAACGCTACCGCCCAGCCGGGAGAGAACCATGAAGCTGACCAAGGCCGAGATCATCAATCATGAGTTTTCGGGAAAGCTTTTCGGGTACAGGAAATCCGAGGTGGAGCAGTTTCTCCTCGAGCTTGCTGAGGAGGTCGGGCAACGGGACGAGAATGCCAGGCAGCAGGAGTCCCGGATCGCCTCCCTGGAAAAGGAGCTGGGCGAGTACAAGAGCCGCGAGCGGTCCCTCAGGGACAGCCTGCTGGCCACACACAAGATGGTGGACGACATCAAGGCCAACGCGGAGAAGGAGGCCCGGCTGATCATCGAGCGGGCCCAGGCCCGGGCGGAAGCCACCCTGAACAAGTCGCACATGCGGCTGGCCCAGATCCACGAGGACATCACCGAGCTGAAGCGCCAGCGCACCCAGTTCGAGGTCAAGCTCAGGGCTCTGGTGGAAGCCCACCTGCGGCTTCTGGAGATGGAGGATCAGGACCAGGAGCACATGGATGCCCTGGAATCCAAGCTCAAGTTTCTGAAAAACGTCCAGGCCTAGCCCGAAGCAGTGCCGAGAGAGAACCGGGCAGTGACCCTTCCGGAGTATGTGAGCCGTCTCGAGCGCGGGGTCTGGCGGCTGCGGGTCCGGGTGCAGCCCAGGGCCCAAAAAACAGGCCTGGCCGAAGCCATCGAGGGGCGCCTGAAGGTCAGGCTGACCGCTCCCCCGGTCGACAACAAGGCCAACCAGGAGCTGGTGGCCTTCCTGGCCCGGGAGCTTGGCCTCAGACCCCGGCAGGTCAGCATCGTAAGTGGACACACGGGCCGCGACAAGAACCTTCTCATCGAGAGTGACGAGCCGCCGTCCTGGGACAGGCTGCGCTTGGTGCGATAAACCACTTGTAAGGAGTTGCCCCCATGGAACAGTACGAAATGGAACTCGTCGAAAAGTATGCCGAGAAAGACGATGTGCTCAAGATACTGTGGGAGGAGCACGTATTGTTCGAGAAGCAGCTCGAACGTCTCGAGGGCAAGCCCTTTCTGACGCCGCAGGAGGAGCGCCTGGCTAAGGAGATCAAGAAGAAGAAGCTGGCCGGCAAGACCAAGATCCAGCACATATTGGACAAATACAGGAAGTTGGAGGTCTAGGATGGAGCTCAAAGGGGCTCAGATCTTACTGGAGTGTTTGAAGCGCGAGGGCGTGGACACCATCTTCGGGTTTCCCGGTGGAGCGGTGATCGACATTTACGACGAGCTGCCCAACTACCCTTTCAAACATATCCTGGTGCGGCACGAGCAGGGCGCTGTCCACGCCGCGGACGGTTACTCCCGGGCCTCGGGCAAGGTGGGGGTCTGCCTGGTGACGTCCGGGCCCGGGGCCACCAACACGGTCACGGGCATTGCCACTGCCTACATGGACTCCATTCCCATGGTTGTCTTCACCGGCCAGGTCCCCACCCCCCTGATCGGCAACGATGCCTTTCAGGAGGTGGATATCGTGGGCATCACCAGGCCGTGCACCAAGCACAACTACCTGGTCAAGGACGTGAACAGGCTTGCGGAGACGGTCAAGGAGGCCTTTTACCTGGCCCGGTCGGGCCGCCCCGGCCCGGTCCTGGTGGATCTGCCCAAGGATGTGATGAACGCCAGGGCGGACTTCCACTACCCCAGGACCATCAAGATCCGCAGCTACAACCCCAACATCAAGCCCAACATCAAGCAGGTGCGCAAGGCCCTGGACCTGTTGCGCTCGGCCAAGCGCCCCCTGATTTTTTCCGGGGGGGGCATCATCACCTCGGGGGGGCACGAAGACCTGATCTGGCTGGCCAGAAACCTGCAGATCCCGGTGACCTCCACCTTGATGGGGCTCGGTGCCTTTCCCGGCAACGACGAGCTGTGGCTCGGCATGCTCGGCATGCACGGCACCTATGCCGCCAACATGGCCATCAACAATGCCGACGTGCTCCTTGGGGTGGGCGTGCGCTTCGATGACCGGGTCACGGGAAAGGTCAACACCTTCGCCCCGGAAGCGACCATCATCCACATCGACGTGGACCCGACCTCCATCCGCAAGAATGTCAACGTCGACGTCCCCATCGTGGCTGACTGCAGCCACGCCTTGGCGGCCATGCGCAAGGAGCTGGAGGGCGATTTTCAGGGGCAGCACTGGAAAACCAAGCACGCGGGGTGGGTCGAACAGGTGGTGGGCTGGAAAACAGAGCACCCCCTGTCCTATTCCCAGGGCGATACAGCCATCAAGCCGCAGTTCGTGGTGGAAAGCATCTACGAGATCACCAAGGGCGATGCCATCATCACCACCGAGGTGGGCCAGAATCAGATGTGGACGGCCCAGCACTACCATTTCCTGCGCCCCCGGACCCTGCTCACCTCGGGCGGGCTGGGCACCATGGGGTATGGCCTGCCGGCTGCCATCGGCGCCCAGATGGCCTACCCGGACAAGCTGGTCATCGACATCGCCGGTGACGGCTCCATCCAGATGAACATCCAGGAGATGATGACCGCAGTCAGCTACCAGCTCCCGGTCAAGGTGGTCATCCTGAACAACCGCTATCTCGGGATGGTGCGCCAGTGGCAGGAGCTCTTCTACAACAAGAACTACTGCGCCACCTGCCTGCACAAGAACCCCGACTTCGTGAAGCTGGCCGAGGCCTTTGGCGCCGAGGGCTACAGGATCATGTCCGTTGACGAGGTCAAACCCGTGCTGCAGAAGGCCCTGGCCAGCCCCAATCCGGCCATTATCGAGGTCCCTGTCGCAGAGGAGGAGAACGTCTACCCCATGGTCCCTGCCGGCAAGTCCCTCACGGAAATGCTGCTGGTATGAGTTTGGAAACAGCGCCCTGCGGCCATCAGCCCAGACCGTAACGTTCAGGAGAAGACATGCGGCATATCCTATCCATACAGGTGGAAAACGAGCCCGGTGTGCTGTCCAGGGTGGCCGGCCTGTTCAGCGGCCGGGGGTTCAACATCGAGTCCCTCAACGTGGCGCCTACCCTGGAGGAGGGCGTCTCCCACATGACCATCGTGACGCGCGGCGATGACCAGATCATCGAGCAGATCATCAAGCAGCTCCGGAAGGTGGTCACGGTCATCAAGGTCGTCGACCTGACCCACGAACAGTCCGTGGAGCGGGAGATGGTGCTGCTCAAGATCAATGCCGAGGGCAATGCCCGGCCGGAGATCCTGCGCATTGTGGATATCTTTCGCTGCAAGGTTGTCGACGTAAGCCTCAACGAACTGATCATCGAGGTGACCGGAGATGCGGGCAAGATCAGGGCCCTGACAAGCCTGCTGCAGCGGTTCGGCATCAAGGAGGTGGCCCGGACGGGTGGTGTTGCCATGCGGCGCAGCATGCAGCTCCACTGATGCAGGCCTTTGAAGGCTGAGCACGCCGGAAGCTATCTGCCCGGGGGCGTAATGTCCGGTCCCGGCAAGACCTCGTCCTCCGGAACGTGTCAGGGTGTCTGCGTTGGCCCTGTCCTTGCTTCCGCACCATGCCCACCCAGCCCGGGGTTCTCAAAAAGCCTGTTCGCAAGAGTGGAAAATCCCGCGGCGGAGGAGCATTCGCTCCGACCGGCAGCGGGGGGGGTGGTGGTGGCCGTGTCCGGGCCTGGCTTTGAATGTTTCGGTACTGCACCCCCGGGGGCAGCGGTTCAATTCAATAATCGATTTAAGGAGAGAGCATGAAGATCTACTATGAGCAGGACGCGGACCTGAAGCTTCTGGAGAACAAGACCGTGGCCGTCATCGGATACGGCAGTCAGGGGCATGCCCACGCCCAGAACCTCAGGGATTCGGGCGTCAAGGTCATTGTGGGGCAGCGTCCCGGGAGTGCCAACTACGAGCTGGCCAAGGAGCACGGTTTCGACCCGGTGAGCGCGGCACAGGCCGCGAAGCAGGCCGACTGCATCATGATTCTGCTCCCCGACCAGGTGCAGGCCGCCGTGTACAAGAACGATATCGAACCCAATCTCAAGCCCGGCGCCGTGCTGTTCTTTGCCCATGGGTTCAACATCCATTTTTCCCAGATCCTGCCCCCCAAAGACGTGGATGTGGTCATGGTCGCGCCCAAGGGGCCGGGACACCTGGTGCGGCGGGTGTACACCCAGGGAGGGGGGGTCCCCTGCCTGGTGGCCGTTCATCAGGATGCCAGCGGCAAGGCCCTGGACACCGCGCTGGCCTATGCCAAGGGCATGGGAGGGGCACGCTCCGGGGTCATGGAGACCACGTTCAAGGAAGAGACCGAGACAGACCTTTTCGGGGAGCAGGTCGTGCTCTGCGGCGGACTGACCCAGCTCATCCAGAAGGGGTTCGAAACCCTGGTCGAGGCCGGGTACCAGCCGGAGGTGGCCTACTTCGAGTGCCTGCACGAGGTGAAGCTCATCGTGGACCTCATCTATGAGGGCGGCCTGGCCACGATGCGCCACTCCATCAGCGACACGGCCGAGTACGGCGATTTCACCCGGGGTCCGAGGATCGTGACCGAGGAAACCAAGGCCGAGATGAAACGCTGCCTGCAGGAAATCCAGGACGGCCGCTTTGCCAAGGAGTTCATCCTGGAGAACCAGGCCGGCCAGGCCCAGATGAAGGCCATGCGCAAGCTTGCCGCCGAGCATCCCATCGAGAAGGTCGGGGCCAAGCTGCGCGGCATGATGGCCTGGCTGAAGAAGTAGTCTTGCGGGGCGACCACTCCCGAGGAACCAGTTTTTTTAATCTCAAAATACGATTGGACAGGTACGTGCATGGTCACTGTCAGACCTGAGGAAATGGTGGAACCGGATCAGGATGGGGCAGACTCCAGGGAGGTCCTCATCGAAGGCAGGAGCCAATATGAGTCGGGAGACTATCAGCCTGCCCTGGACAACCTGCTCATTGCCTACGCCCTGGGGCAGAAGAACTTCCAGGTGGTCAAGCTCATCCTCAACTGCCTGCACAAGATGGGCGGTTTCGAGGAGGTGGAGCTGGACTTCATCAACCAGGCCCTGGTGGAGTCAGACCTGTCCATCGAGGAGCAGGCCAAGCTCAACTACCGGCTGGGGCAGGTCTACGCGCAGCTCAAAAAGTACTCCCAGGCCCGCCAGGCCTTCTGGAGGGTGCGCCGGCTGGTCCCCAAGTTCCCCGGGCTGGAGGAGAAGCTCTCCGAGCTGGAGCGGCGCAAGGGCGGCCCCAGCAGCCGATACGACCTGCTGCTGGAAAAGGAGTACGTCACCAAGGAGCAGCTCGACGAGGCCAAGTCCAAGGCCCGGCGCGAAGACAAGGACGTGGACCAGGTCCTTCTGGCCGACTACCTCGTTCCCAAGGACATGCTTGGCGAGTCCCTGAGCGCCTTTTACGAAGTCCCCTTTGTGCCCTTTGACAGTGAGTCCACCCCGCCTTTCGAGGTGTTTGAGAAGCGCCGCCTGGACCCGGAGTTTCTGAAGCGCTACGGGTGGGTGCCCTACAGCCAGAACGGCCAGGTCATCGAGGTCCTGATGGCCAACCCCTTTGACCTCGGCCGTCTGGATGAGATCAGGTTCATCCTGGGCACCAGCCGCATCGACCCGCGGGTGGCCCTGGTGGAGGACATCGAAAGCTTTATCGAGAGCTTCTACAAGCAGCTGGGAGCGGGGGAGGAGCTTGCCGAGTTCGACGAAGAGATCGATCTGGACCTGGATTCCGAGTCTTCCGAACCGGTCATGGGCGACGACGAGCTTTCCGAGCAGGACAGCGAGGTGGTCAGGCTGGTCAATGCCCTGCTCGTCGAAGCCTGGAAACGCAATGCCTCGGACATCCACATCGAGCCCAACGCCCGGTCCCGGTACTGTACCATCAGGCTGCGCGTCGACGGGACTTGTCACGAGTTCAAGAAGATCAGGCTGGGGCTGGCCCGCCCCTTGATCTCCAGGGTCAAGATCATGTCCCACCTGGACATAGCGGAACGGCGGCTCCCCCAGGACGGCAAGGTTCGGATCAAGCTTCCGGAGCTGAACAAGGTCGTGGAGTTCAGGGTGGCCACCATGCCCACCGTGGACAACCAGGAGGACGTGGTCCTGCGGGTGCTCTCCTCGGGCAAGCCGTTGGACCTGGAGGACCTGGGGCTCACCGAGCACAATCTGGAGATATTCGACAAGGTCATTCACATGCCCTACGGCATGGTCCTGGTGGTTGGTCCGACCGGCTCGGGCAAGACCACCACCCTGCACTCGGCACTGAGCCTGATCAATACCAGCGAACGCAAGATCTGGACCGCGGAGGACCCGGTCGAGATAACCCAGGCCGGCCTGCGCCAGGTCCAGGTCAACCCCAAGATCGGGCTCACCTTTGCATCCTGCCTGCGCTCTTTCCTCAGGGCGGACCCGGACGTGATCATGATCGGGGAGATGCGCGACGAGCAGACCGCCCACATCGGGGTGGAGGCTTCACTGACCGGGCACCTGGTCTTCTCCACGCTGCACACCAACTCGGCACCGGAAACAATCACCAGGCTCCTGGACATGAACGTCGACCCCTTCAATTTCGCCGACTCGCTGCTCTGTGTCTCGGCCCAGCGGCTGGTGAAGACGCTGTGCCAGAAGTGCAAGGAGCCCTACCACCCCTCCAGGGAGGAGATGGAAGAGCTGCGGCTCGAGTTCGGACAGGGGTGGGGACGCTACGTCGAGGGGAAGCTGGACAAAAATGTGACCCTGTACCGGGCAAAGGGGTGCCGCGTCTGCGTGGGGGGGTACAAAGGACGGATCGGGCTGCACGAGATCATGGCCAACTCGGACAAGATCAAGAAGCTCATCAAGCGGCGCCGGCATACCGAGGAGATCAGGGAAGAAGCCATGCGCGTGGGCATGATCACCCTGAAGCAGGACGGGATACTCAAGATCCTGCGGGGGGACACGGACATAAAACAAGTCCGCTCCGCCGCCATGGGGTGAGGATGCGATGAGAATTCCCGCTGGACTGCGTTGCT
>CAZUBS010000046.1:0-1172 GCA_964618595.1 uncultured Desulfohalobiaceae bacterium | reverse complement strand
AAATTTGAAATTTGAAATTTGAAATTGGAGACGGGGTCGAATGCGGTTGATCGGGTGGCTCAAGGACTGGGAGCAGAAGGCCAGGGACTTTGTCCAGGACCATGAAGGCGTGGTCACTGTTCTGCACTGGCTGCAGCGGCTGGGCCGCGGCATCCGCAACGACCAGTGCCTGCTGCGCGCCTCGGCCCTGACCTATGTCACCGCTCTGTCCATTGTCCCCCTTCTGGCCGTGGCATTTTCCATCTCCAAGGGGTTCGGGTTTCAGAACACCCAGTACATCCGTGAGTTCCTGCTCAAGGTCACCGCGGGCCGTGAGATGGTGGTCGAGCGCATCGTCGACTACATCAACCGCACCGATGTGGGCACCCTGGGCGCTGTGGGGGTGGCCGGGCTGTTCCTGGCAGTCATCTCGCTTCTGAGCTCGATCGAGAAGTCGTTCAACACCATCTGGGGGGTGCAGCAGTCCAGGAGCGGGGGGCGCAAGTTCGCCGACTACCTTTCCATCACCCTGATCTGCCCGCTGCTGATCATCATCTCCATCAGCTCCACGGCCTCCCTGCAGAGCTCTGCCGTGGTCCAGACCATCCTGGGCTACTCGGTCTTCAGCTACGCCTACCTGGTCTTTCTCAAGGTCCTTCCCTTCCTGTTGGTCTGGACGGCGCTCACCTTCATCTACAAGCTGGCCCCCAACACCACAGTCACCTTTGGGAGCGCCCTGGGCGGGGCATTCGTGGCCGGGCTCTGCTGGACGGTCACCGAGCGGATGTTCATCACCTACCAGGTGGGGGTGGCCAAGTACAACGCCATCTACGGCAGCTTTGCCCAGGTGCCGCTCTTTCTGCTCTGGCTGTACATCAGCTGGGTGATCGTGCTCATAGGGGCCGAGATCAGCTATGGGTTGCAGAACAGGGAGGTGTCCGCCCCGGGGCTTGCCCTGGACGAGTACGAGTTCGAGCTCAAGGAGAAGCTGGCCGTGGTGGTCATGGCCCTGCTTGCCAAAAGCTTTCAGGAGGGCAGGGGGCCGCTGTCTTCCGGGCGTATTGCCGAGGCAGTCAACATGCCGGCCAAGCTGGTCAACCACGTCTGCCACACCCTGAGCAGCATCGATCTGGTCGTGCTCTCCTGTGATAAGGACAGGGAGGGGTACCTGCTCACACGCCCACCCGAGTCAA
>CAZUBS010000045.1:2497-9817 GCA_964618595.1 uncultured Desulfohalobiaceae bacterium | reverse complement strand
CTTCCTCCGGGTCTGGCGGGACCGCAGCAAGGCCCGAAAGGCAAAAAGGCGTAAATCAAAGACAGAGATTCTTAAAATCCATGTGTTTCGTTTTCTCAGCGTATTTCACACAAAAAGTCGAATAATCTTTCTCTTCTACATCCCCAGCTCGTTCACGCTGAAGATAGCCAGGAGCATGGAGACCACCATGGCCCCGATGATCAGGCCCATGACCAGGATGACCAGGGGCTCGAACAGGGAGGTCAGGGACTTGATGGTGACCCGGAGCTCCTTGTCGTAGACCTCGGCCACCTTGGTCAGCATGACGTCCATGCGCCCGGTCTCCTCGCCCACGCCGACCATGTGCACGGCCAGGGTGGGGAAGAAGCCGCTCTTTTCCAGGGAGCGCGACAGGACCTGCCCGTGCTTGAGGTCCTGGTAGATGTCGCCAAGGAGGCTGTTGAGCACCGGGTTGAGCACCACCCCCCTGACGATCTGCATGGCGGCCAGGATGGAGACGCCGCTGGCCAGCAGGGTCCCCAGGGTCCGGGAAAACCTGGAGATCTCGATCTTTTTCAGCACCGGGCCGAGCAGCGGCGTGCGCAGCTTGGCCAGACCCCAGACCCGCCGTCCCCGGGGGCTTCGCACATAGGTGCGGAAAGCGGCGGTCAGCAGGGCCACGCCCAGGAGCAGCACCCACCAGTAGCTCTCAAGGAACTGGCCGCTGGCCAGCATGACCCGGGTGGCCGTGGGCAGGGCCACGCCCATGTCGGAGAAGATGTCCGCGAACTTGGGGATGACAAAGGTCAGCAGGATGAGCATGGAGGCGCCTGCCGTGAGCAGCAGCACGGCGGGGTAGATCATGGCGGCAACCACGTAGTCCTTGAGCTCCTGCACCTGGTTCAAATACTCGGCCAGCTTGACCAGCACCGAGTCCAGGACCCCGCCAGACTCCCCGGCCTTGACCATGTTCACGAAGACGGGGGGGAAGACCTTGCGGTGGTGCTGCAGCGACTCCCAGAGCGTGCCCCCTTCCCGGATGCGGTTGTGGACGTCCTGGATGACCGCCTTGAAGCTTTTCTTGGTGGTCAGGTCGGCCAGGATGGTCAGGCTGCGCGACAGGGAGATGCCCGAGCCGAGCAGCACGGCCAGGTCCTCGGCAAACATGATCAGGTCCCGGCGGCTGGGTTGCTTCCAGAAGGACAGGGAGACCTGCTTGCGCGAAAGGGCGTTCAAGTCGGACAGCCGCAGGGAGGACAGTGCTGACGGTTTGCCCTGGGAGAAGGAGGCACCGAACGGGACCACCTGCAGGGGGGTCTGCCCTTCCATCTGCAGCCGGAGGGCGACCTCCCGCTCGTTCCCGGCGGTGGTCCGGCCTTCGACCACCTGACCGTCACGCTTCACCGCCTTGTAGGAAAACTCTCGGGGCTGGGTCATCGACTGGCTGTCCTGAAAACCGGTCCCTGTTCGTTCAAGCCGAGTATTTTGTGCAAGAAATCACACCCAAGTGCAAAAACGTTCATGCGGGATTCTCGGACCACTCCTGCTCGGCCCGACTCCAGGTCGGCCGTTGCGGGGATGTCGAAGAGACCCTCAAAAGGGCCCCCACCCAGCCCTTTTCAAGATCCGGGCCGTCCGGGCATCGTCCTGGAGCTGCTTTGGTGCAGGCCCTGTGGTTGCCCTGTTCAGGGGTGGTGTATGAGTAAGACCGTTGCCACGGAAAGGCAAGGGCTGGCGGAAAAGGCGCCAGAGCCTCGGAACGGCCGCCGGGATGGGGTCAGGGAGCGTTGACAATGATCTTCAGGCCCGAGCAGGCCCCACTTCCACAACCATGTCCGGCAGCCCCATGAGACCGGTCATGTTGACGGACATCAGGGACTCGATGATCAGGGCGTCGTTGACATAGTGGTGCTGCACGATGGTCCCGTTCTCGTCGTCGGCAAGGGCCAGGTTGACACTGTAGGCGCCGGTCACCAGGTGAGGCCAGGTGAATCGGAAGACGGCCGTGAGGGGCTGCCCGCGGCGCAACGGGGGGAGGCCGGGCTCGGAAAAGGAGGTGTTGTAGCCGAAGAGCTCGATGCCCAGCTTGTTTCTGACCTCAAACCCGAGGATGGGGTTGTCGATGTCCTTGACCACCTCGAGATCCACCTCCAGGGCGACGGCTTCCCCGCCCCAGGCGGCGTTGGAGGTTCCCCGGTCCGAAGCCACCAGTCGGTAGGACCTGATGCTGCCCTGACCACGGCCGAAGGTGAAAGGCTCCTTCTTGTCAGGAGACCGGACTATCTCCTCGAACCGGTCCCTGCCCTTCTCTTTTTCCGCAAGGTAGTTGTCCATGCCTTCGTACACGGCCTTGGTGTACTTCTGAACCACCTCCTTGGGGGTTGCGTCTTCGATGAGGCGGCCGTTGTGCATCCACACGGCCCTGTCGCACAAGGCCATGATGCTGTTCAGGTTGTGTGAGACCATGATCACGGTGCAGCGCTTCTGCAGCTCCTTGATCCTGGAGACGCACTTCTGTTGAAACCGGATGTCCCCGACAGCCAGGGCCTCGTCGATGATCAGGATGTCTGGAGAGACATTGATGGCCACGGCAAAGGCCAGGCGCACCAGCATGCCGCTGGAGTAGCTTTTCACCGGCTGGTCCAGAAAGCGGCCGATATTGGCGAAGTCCACGATCTCCGGGTACCTGCGGTTCATTTCCCGGCGGCTGAAGCCGTAGAGGGACCCCGTGAAGTAGACGTTCTCCCGGCCGGTGAACTCCGGGTTGAAGCTCGACCCAAGCTCAAGCAAGGCGGAGATGGTCCCCTTGGCTTCCACGCTGCCCCTGGTGGGTTGCAGGATGCCGCAGATGACCTTGAGCAGGGTGGACTTGCCGCTGCCGTTGAAGCCGATGATGCCCAGGGACTGGCGTTCGGGAATGACCAGGTCAATCCCGTTCAGGGCGAAGAAATCCTGGTGGTACTTCTTTTTTCGTGGATGCAGGGCCTCCTTGAGGCGATCCGACCGCGAGGGGTAGATCTTGTAGGACTTGGCAATGCCCCGGAGTTTGACCGCACTTTTTTCAGCCATGGCTAGATGACTTCCGCAAAGTGGTTCTTGAGGCGTTTGAAGACCAGCACGCCGATACTGAACATGACCAGGGGGACCCCCCAGAAGGAAAGTGCCAGCAAGGGGTGGTGCCAGGCGGGAACGAAGTTGAGGAAGGAGTCGCGGTACCCCTGCACGAAGTAGTAGATGGGGTTGAGCACCAGCAGCTTCTGGATCTGCGGGGGCATGATCCCGATGTCCCAGAAGATGGGTGTTCCCCAGAAACAGAACTGGACGATGATGGACACGAACTGGGAGGTGTCCCTCAGGAAAACGTTCATGGATGAGGTGATCAGCCCGATGCCCAGGGCCAGGAATGACATGCAGGCATAGTAGTAGACGAACTGGAGCATGAGCAGCCGGAAGGGCAGGTCGTGCAGCCAGATCAGAAACAGGAGGATGCACAGGAAAAAGGCGTGGTAGAACAGGGCCGAGAAGAGCTTGATCACCGGCAGGACGTGGTAGGGAAAGACTATTTTCTTGACCAGGTTGGCGTTGCCCGTGATCAGCTTGGTGGACCCGATGACGATGTCCCGGAAGGTGAACCAGATGGAGATCCCCGCCACCAGCCAGACCAGGAAGGGCAGGTCGCTCCTGGGTTTGACCTTCAGTCCGAAGCTGAAGATGAACCAGTAGATGAAGACCAAGGCGGCGGGGTGGAGGAAGTTCCAGAGGATGCCCAGCCAGGAGCCGGCATAGTTCACGGTCAGGTCCCGCTTGACCAGCTCGTAGATCAGGTAGCGCCGCTGGATCAGAAACCCGATGAAGTCCGCCAGCTTGCGGGCGCCGATCACCGCTGCCCCCTGCCTTTGGTGCTCAGCCAGTTGATGCACTTGTACCCCGCCCACACGGATTTTTGCAGAAAACGCCGCACCAGCCGCCCCCGGATGCGGGGGGAGTGGCCGATCTTCGCGCCGGCAAAGGAGCAGAAGCGTTCCAGGCCCTCGATGAACGGCAGGGTGGTGTCGACGTGGGTGGCGTTCATGATCTTGGGGTGCCCGTACACGGCCCGGTGGTTCAAGCGTCCCTGGAAGTAGGTAGTAGAGCAGTGCGCAGGCAGGGGCAAGAGGGCGTGGTAGCGCTGGACCATGTCCTGGATGGAGTCGTGGGGAAGGGTGCGCAGGTTGTGCCTGATGCGCTCCACCATTCCGGGATTTGAGCCGAGTCGTTTCAGGGCGGCCAGCAGGCCCTCTGGCGTGGGCTCGAAGAGGATGCCTGTTTCGCCGTCACGGATGCGCTCGGCAAAGGCTCCGATGTTGGTGGCCACCGGGGGTATGGCCATGGCCATGACCTCGGACAGGGTGTAGCTGAAGGTCTCGGGCCAGACCGACAGGAGCAGCGCGGCCCGGGGCTTTATATCCCCCAGCATGCCGGGCAGGCTCTCCAGGGTGTAGCGGGGGAGCACGGCGATGTTCGCATGCCCTGCCATGGACCGCCCGGTCTCGCCGCACCCGATGAGGTGGACCCTGTACGCGGCGGTGAGTTCTCCCAGCACCGACCGGAAAAGCTCCAGCCCCTTCTGGGGAAGGAGCTCGCCCAGGACGACCAGGTCAGGCCGTGCAGCATCCCCCGGCTCGACAGGGGGGAAGAGGGAGGTGTCGATGCCGTGGGGAATGTGGTGGAAAGAGAGCCCGGAAAATTCAGGATCGAGGTCGGTCAGGCGTTGCTGGACCGCCAGTGTCGGTACCACCAGTGGTATGTTTTTGTCCCGGATTTTTTCCAGATAGCCCTGGCGGATCATTTTCCACTTCAGGTCCGAAAGCCCGGGAAAAATGCTGCGCAGGGGATTGGTTTCCAGACAGCCGTGAAAGTCGGCCTCCCGGCACTCCCGGCACATTTCCCGGTGCATGGAGAAAATAAACGGGCAGTGGGGGAAGTAGTCGTGGCAGACTATGGCCGTAGGCAGGGGGCAGTCCAGGACGTCCAGGGAGTGGCCGATGAAGGAGGAGACCAGCAGGGCCCGGACATTGAAGCGCTCCGCGATCTCTTCCAGGATGCGTGCGTACTGCAGGTGGTGCAGGTCCGTGGAGCGGATGCTCCGGTTCAGGTCCCAGATCGCCACGGGGTCGCTGTGGCCGATGTCGGCATACAAGACTAGGCGTTCGCCGTAGACCCCGGGACGACCGATGGACTTGAGCACCATGTTCCGGCGGCTCTGGTCGGACCGGCAATACTCCGTGACCCACTTGTCCAGGCCGCCTCCCCAGCTGTGCATGACGTGCAGCTGGACAGGGCGCGTGTCTATACCGGGCAGCCTGGGATCCGGGAGGGTCTCGAAGAGCCGGGGGTCGTTTGTGAGCCGGTGGCGGATGCGCAGCAGG
The DNA here is from genome assembly GCA_964618595.1 of uncultured Desulfohalobiaceae bacterium. Classification (GTDB taxonomy): domain Bacteria; phylum Desulfobacterota; class Desulfovibrionia; order Desulfovibrionales; family CAZUBS01; genus CAZUBS01. The sequence goes on along the minus strand of CAZUBS010000045.1, from coordinate 4,430 downwards.
GGGTGCTTGCGGTCGTAGGCGGCCAGCTGCTCGTCCTTTGCTTTGGCGAGCAGACGTTTATAGGTCTGCAGGGCCGGGCTCTCCTCGTGCCGCACGTACACGTGGTCGCAGATCGCCGGAGAAATGCCGAGATGCAGGAGAACACGCGCAAACTCCCGACTGCCGTTGAACACGTCCGTGTCGTGAGCGGGGAACAAGCCGGGGGGAAGTGAGTGCAGGAGGTCGCGCCGCAGGTGGGCGGCAAATGGGAAGGCCACGGGGGTTTCGTGGCAGGCCCTGGCCCCGTGTGTGTAGAGCAGGGAGTTGGCGTCCTCGAGGACGAGCCCGGCAAAGTCTGGATGCTCGGGCGCGGGAGAGAACACAGACCCCAGGTCGTTGAGGGGGAAGACCGCACCCAGCCCGGCCTCCCGGTGGGCTGCCCAGTGGAGCCGGAGGTCCCACCCGTGCGGGGGCAGGATGCCGGGCCGGATGACGATCAAATCCACGGCGGGACCCTCGTCACCGAGGCAAGGGAAGAACTCCCAGAGATGTGCGGGCAGCTGTTGCAGGTAACTGATGCCCACCCCTGGGTAGCCGTCCCGGAAAGGCTCCAGGTCAGGCTTGAGGCTCGGAGTCGAAAAAAGCAGGAAGTTCTTGTGCACTGTCCGGGAGTAGACCTCTGGAAAGTGCAACTGGAAAAGGGAAAGCTCTTTCCCGTCCACCGGGACGCAGACCAGGGTGGGGGTCATCGGAGGGTGGCGTTCGAGCGTTTGAGGCGGCATTTGAGCAGACGGTAGGGGGACAGGAGCAGGTTGTACAGCTTGAAGCTGCGGGCGTTCCTGATGGAGTCGAGCTCGCTCCTGGTCAAGGCCAGCTCGCAGCGCAGGCCGTCCACGGTCTCCAGATCGGGCCGGGCGGTGGCGCCACCGTCCGTGCCCATTTTGTGCTGGAACCAGTGGTAGTAGGACCGCTTCGGGTCCCCGGTGCTGAAGGGGTCGGGGAAGGCCTGCTGCAGGTCGTGCCTGCTGCGGTAGATTCGCCGGTGCAGCTGGGAGATGCTTTCCCCATTGTCGAACAGGGCGAAGCGGCAGCGCAGCTGCTTATAGTCGCTCTGCCCCATGTGCTCGCAGCGCTCTATGTACCAGCTTCGCAGCGTGCGCAGGATCGGGCTGTGCCGGCCGTAGACGTCGAGCATGATCTCCTGGTCCCCGCAGTCAAATCCGGAGAAGTGGTAGAAGGCCAGGGGGCGGCCGTTGATCCGGATATCCTGGATGGTGTCGCCGGTGGCCCGGCGGTGGCTCAGGTTCCAGGTGGCCACGTTGTACTGGGGCTCCCTGACCACCTGGTAGTCCTCGAAAAAGCAGGGCAGCAGATCGACCCAGCGCTGATCGGTGAACAGCCCCCCGGGGATGTCGTCGAAGCAGTAGTGCTGAAGCCTCTCGGCCCACCAGTCGATGAAGCGCCGCCCCTCTCCACCGGTTTTCACGGCCAGAAACCCCAGGTTGAATACCCCGTGCTTGAGGCTGCAGATTTCGTTGTCGCGGATTGCCCGCTGCTCTGTCTCGGGCACGCACTGGTGTGGGGTGACCAGGATGCTGGTCTGGTCGAGCCTCTCCAGGAGGTCGTCCAGGCGGGACATGACCACCATGTCCGGATCGAAGTAGAAGACCTTTTCAGCCCCGTGGACTGCGGTGATGTGCTGAAAGGCCAGTCCCTTGACCGCGGTGCACATCTCCACCACGGAGTGCTTGAAGGCCCAGGAGGGCAGCTCGGGTATGTCCAGGTCGTCGATGGTGATGACGCTGTCGAAGAAGTTCCGCTCTGTCTCGGCATGGAAGTGCTCCGGCAGGTCGTCGGAGACCACGAGGTGAAACTTGGCTTCAGGGTGGAACTTCTTGACCGACTCGGCCAGGACCCGGGCCTTGGGCACGTAGTTGGCGGTTATGGAGGTGAA
>CAZUBS010000045.1:0-2397 GCA_964618595.1 uncultured Desulfohalobiaceae bacterium | reverse complement strand
CCGACTCGGCCAGGACCCGGGCCTTGGGCACGTAGTTGGCGGTTATGGAGGTGAAGGCGTGCATGGCTACTTCTTTTTGAACAGGGAGCTCAGCTTGTAGGCGGCTCCATTCTTGATGGTTTGCAGCTCGTCGAGGCGTTCAAAAGCGAGTTTTTGGGCCTGTGAGAGCCCCTGGCGAAGACTTTCGATCGCCTGGTCCTTTTCATCCAAAATCCTGGTCATGTCGGTCTTGTAGGCTTCGAATTGCTGCTTGTGGGCTTCAAATTGCTGCTTCACACTTTCTACCTTTTCCTGCAGCACCCGGTGGTCCTCCTCGCGAAGGCGCACGAAATCCCTGGCCTGGCACAAGGCCTGCTCCAGGGCGGTGATCCGTTCGAAGAGGCCCTGGAGAAAGAGGCGCCTGAGCTCGAACGGGTCCGGGGCAGGGGCAGGGTCAGGCAACCGTGGGGAAAGGCTTTGGTCCGTTCCGAGAACGAGGATGTACTGGTAGACCAGGGCTTCGGGCTGCCCGACCAGGTAGCTCTCCACATCTTCAGGAAGACCGACCAGGGTGTCGCCTATCTCGGTTTCATCGGGGGACCGGATCACCGTGTCGACTGCTTCGATCCCGAAGCCGCAGGAAACGGCCAGCTCGCAGATGCTCTCCCGGGTGAAGAAGTGCAGGTGGGAGGCGTCGAGAAGGCCTTCTTCCGTGTACTCGAATCGACCGCGCAGCAGGTTGCCGATAACCGCGGCGTGGGCGATGTTGGGCACCGAGAGCAGGCAGCGGCCATCCGGTTTGAGCAGCTCCCGGACGCCCTGGAGGACGCGTTTTGGGGAGCGCAAATGCTCCAGCACATCCGCGGCAATGACAACGTCGTACCCGCCGGCCTTGAAATGCCTGCTGAAATCGATGCTGTCCAGGTCTTCCAGGACCATGTTGCGGCAGGCCTCCCGGGTCTGGGCGGCCATGTCCTCGGAGATTTCCACGCAGTCCACGGTGCACCCGAGCTCCTGGGTGAGGTACCGCGTGAAGTAGCCGGTGGCCGGGCCGAGTTCGAGCACCACGCTTTCAGGGGGGACGTGGGGGATGAGCCTGGCCAGGGCGTTGTCCTCCCCGGGGCGCACAGAGGCCTCGTAGACATGGCCGGGGTCGGCCTGGGCCCTCTTTTCGGTCGCGGGCTTCCTGGCCACGAGAACGGTGTCTTTCCAGGAGGCGCTGTCGTCTGCATACTCGGCGGGCTCCCAGTCGGTGGAGGCCTCCAGGGTCTCGAGCCCGGCGTAGCGGGCCAGGGCCCGGAACCCGTCCGGGTAGAAGCGCCAGCAGTCCACGGGGTACCTGTGCTCGGGCCCGGCGGAAGGGGCCACGATGCAGCACAAGCCGCCGGGCTTGAGGATGCGGGCGATCTCCAGCATGGTCCGCCAGAAGTACTCGATGTGCTCGAAGGTCTGGCCGGAGACAAAGACGTCCACAGAGCTGGAATCGACCTCCTTCCAGGTGTAGGGGTCGGAAAGCACCACATCCACGTTGTCGCCGGGGCAGAGGTCGAGACCCAGGTATTCCCACTGCTCCGACCGGAACAGGTCCCTGTAGCTCCCACCGATGTCCGTGCTGCCCAGGTCAAGGATTCGCAGAGGCTGCCCGGACTTTTCCTTCAGGTAGGCGTCCAGAAAGCTTTGCATCTTGTCCATGGAGCTGAGATGCATCTCATGTACCCCCGTGGAGAGGAGGGCAGCCGGATGGGAAACGGTGGTCAGTCTCCGGCAAGAAAGGCGTGCATGTCAGGAACATCATGGGCGTTGGGGGGGGATGCGTCTTTTTCCGTGCGTCAGCTGCGGGCATGCTCATTGCTGTGACAGGTGCATCGATCTCTTACTCTTTTTGCGTGTCCGGAATCCTTGCGGGGCATGGCTTTCCTGGTCTGCAACCAGCAGGGGATGGCTTCATAGAGCGCCTCGGCTATATAATCTTTTGACTGCCCTGGCAAACCCGGGGTTGCGAGCGGACGTGCGGGATTGTCCCGCACACCATTACCTGAAAGCCGGGCTATCGACAGGATGGTGGAGATTTGGCACTGTTCCTTCCCTTTGGAGAGCGGCGTGCTGCTCGGGGGAGGTTCTGTCAGGGCGCCATACTGCGTATCCCGGCTTTGCAGGTCGTTCGTCCTGTCTGTCGTGCTGCAGCAGGAAGGGGACTACACCACCGCATCGAGGAAGACATGGAAAAAGTATTCGTCATAGGTGACTCGAGAACAGGGACGACGTCGCTGCACAGGTTTTTTCTCGACCTGGGGCTCAAGTCGATCCACTACTACCTCGACCAGGCAAAGCTGGTCCCGCCCATACACACGGACTACCAGGGGAACTGGCAGCGGCTCAAGGCGTTCTACCTGAAGACCTCCTACGAAGCCTTTCCCC
>CAZUBS010000044.1:2612-9841 GCA_964618595.1 uncultured Desulfohalobiaceae bacterium | reverse complement strand
ACTATGCCACCAGCTTTGATTTCACTCCCTGGGACTGGAACGTGACTGTGTTCGAGAAAGGCGAGGTCTATGAAGCCCTGTTGCAGCAGGTGCAGCGAACGTACTTTTTCACCGCCGTCATCCTGGGCCTGACAGCGCTGCTGCTGCTCCTGCTGCTCAGGTTCTCGGTGTACGGACCGATCGAGAGCATCATCAAGTCCATCCGACAAGGAAAAGCTCCGAGCTACAGAGGGATTGCCCAGTTCGAGTACCTGAGCTCATCCATTCGGGACATGCAGTCCTCACTCAAGGAGAGGACAGAGTGGTTCAACGGCCTGGTCTCGACTGTGGCGGCGCTGATCGTGGTCCTGGACGAGGACAACAGGATCCACTTCGTGAACAGGACCTGCGAGGAAGTGACGGGACGGGATGAGGACTCCTTTCTGGGCAAAACCTTCTGTGAGGCATTTCTGGATTCAGGGGAACACAAGGCCTTAACGGATTGCTTTTCCGGCATGATGGGAACGGGCAGCAGGGAGTTTTTGCTTCCCATTCCGGTCAGGTCGGGGGACATGGTGCAGATTCTCTGGCGGTCCACGGTGGTAGACGACCCCTTGCGTAACTCCCGCTGGAGCCTGGTCACGGGAGTCGACATCAGCGACCGCATCGAGGCGGAGCGTTCCCTTCAAGAGGCTGAGGAGAAGTACCGGACCATCTTTGAAAATGCCGTGGACGGCATCTTTCAGACTACGGCTCAAGGACGGTTCCTGAGCGCCAACCCGGCCATGGCCAGAATCATGGGCTATGAGACCCCGGAGGAGCTGATCCGGGAAGTCTCCGACATCAAATCGCAGATGTACGTCGATCAGTCGCGGCGTGAGGAGTTCATACGCAAGCTTGCCGAAAACAACTTTGTCAGCAACTTCGAAGCCCGTTTCATCAGGCGGGACGGGGCGATCATCTGGGGATCGCTCCATGCCCGTCCCGTGTATGACGACACAGGAAGCCTGCAGTACCTGGAAGGGTCCTTCCAGGACATCAGCCCGCGAAAGAAGGCCGAGGAGGACCGTGCACGTCTCGAAGAGCAGCTCAGGCAATCCCAGAAGATGGAGGCAGTGGGCACCCTGGCGGGGGGGATTGCCCACGACTTCAACAATCTGCTCCAGGCTATTTCCGGGCACGTGCAGCTCTTGTTGCTCAAAAAGGCCCCGCGGGACGAAGACGTTCGCTATCTCGAGGTCATCGACAACTCAGTGCTTCGGGCTTCGGAGCTGGTGCGTCAGCTGTTGACCTTCAGCCGCAAGACCGAGCCAAGGCCCCGGCTGGTGGATATGAACGCCCTGGTGAACGATGTGCTGGAGCTGATCGAACGGACCATCCCCAAGATGGTCCGTATCGAGACCAGGCTTTCCAGCGGCAGTCTCGAGCTGTGCGCGGACCCGGTGCAACTGGAGCAGGTGCTGGTGAACCTGATCAACAACAGCTGTGACGCAATGCCTCAGGGTGGCACCGTGACCATCAGCACGGAAGCGGTCCAGATAGGGTCGGACCATCTGAGCAGGTATCTCGACCTGATGCCGGGGCGCTATGTTCTGCTGACGCTGTCAGATACCGGAACAGGCATGGATGAGGAGACGCAGAAGCACATTTTCGAACCGTTCTATACCACCAAACCGCTGGGATCCGGAACAGGAATCGGGCTGTCCACTGTCTACGGCATAGTCACTGCCCACAACGGAGCCATCCATTGCTACAGTCAACCGCAGCAGGGAAGCACCTTCAAGGTCTACCTGCCTGAATTCATGGAATGCACTGACTGCGGCATCACTGTCGAAGCTCCGGCTGTGACGCAGGCGGGCAGCAATCAGATCATCCTGCTGGTCGATGACGAGGAGTCGGTGTTGGACGTTGCCAGGGAGGTTCTCAGCATGAACGGTTACACGGTCTTCACGGCCGGCAGTGGAGAAGAGGCCCTGAAAACCTACACTGCCGAGGCTGTCGATCTGACAGTCCTGGACCTGGGGATGCCCGGGATCGGGGGTGAGGCGTGCCTGAGACGGCTCATCGAGATCGACCCCGGGGCACGTGTTGTCCTGGCAAGCGGCTACGGGGCCCACAAGATGGCCCGGTCTCCGGAAAAGTTCGGGGCAGCGGCCTTTTTGAGCAAGCCATACCGGGTCGAGGATCTTTTGCGGGTCATCCAGGAGGCCCTGGCAAACTGAAACCCGCTTGGAGCCGGAGCATCCCTCCTGTCCAGTTCGCATTACTCATTGCGCAGATAGGCGGAGGCCCTGCGCCCCAGAGACCTGGCCGTGCCGGCCAGCCCAAAGATCACCGCAAAGGCCAGCCCGGCTCCCAGGGTGAGCAGCAGCCTGCCCCACATCGGCTGATAGTCCAGCAGCATGACGCGGGAGACGACCGCCCAGGCCGCGATGCTTGCGAGCAGGCCGCTCAGCAGTCCAGTGACGCACCCCACAATCCCGAACTCGGCGCACAGGGCCGTCAGAATGTCCCTGCGGGTTGCTCCGCAGACCTTGAAGATGACCGCGTCGTAAATTCTTCGGTGCTGATCGGCGGAAACAGCCCCTGCCAGGACCAGGAACCCGGCCAGCAAAACGATGGCCGCCAAGCCGGTGAAGACGGCACCCAGACGGCGCAGCAGGCTGCTCACGTTTTCCAGGACCTCTTTGACCCGGACCACGGTGACGTTGGGGAAGGCTTCAGTGACCTGTCTCAGAATGGCCCCTTCGGACCCCGGTGTGGAATGGACCGAGGCCAGATGGGTGCGCGGCAGCCGTTCCAGGGGCCCCGGGGCGAGGATGATGGCGAACTGCATCTGCATGGTCGACCAGTCAACCTCCCTGAGGTTGGCGATGGTCGCTGTTACGTCCCGTCCCAGGATGTTCAGGGTCAGGGTGTCGCCAATGGTTACGCCGAAACCCTGGGCAAGGTCCGTGGTCAGAGAGAGAAGGGGTGGGCCGTCGTAGTCGGCAGGCCACCACTCCCCGGCCGTGATCTCGGTAGCGGTGTCGGGGCGGTTGGCAGAGGTCAATGCCCTGTCCCCCCGGACCGCCCAGGCCACGCCAGGGTCAATGTCGGCTTTCTCGACGGGCACGCCGTTGATGGCGGTGATGCGTCCCCGCAAGGTCGGGGTGCTTTGCACCCGCTGCACCTCCGGATGGGTGGACATCATGGAGGTGAAAGGCCCCAACTGATCGGACTGGATGTCTATGAAGTAAAACGCCGGGGCCTGTTCGGGAAGGTTCTGGTCCACATAGGAGGCCAGGTTGCCCTGGACCAGCCCGACGGTGCAGAGCGCGGTCAGCCCCAGGCCCAGTGAGAAGACCAGGCTTGGGGCGGGAGACCCTGGCCTGGGGATGTTGGTCAGTGCCAGCTGCAGGCTGACCCGGTTCGGTCTGGGCAATCGCCGGGTCACGGCGATCATGGTCCTGGAAAGCAGGAAGAAGGCCAGAAAGGACAGTGCTGTCCCGCTCAGGAACCAGGCGGCCAGCCTCTGGTCCTCGCTGGTCAGCAGTGCCAGGATCACCAGGGAGAGGCCGCAGGTCAGCATCAGCACCATGGTGACGCCTGTTGCGCGGTGCGGCTTGCTTTCCAGATACCCTCGGAAAAGGACCGCCGGGGGAACGTTGCCGGCGGCCCCCAGGGATTTCAGGGAGAAGAGCAGGGCGGTGAACATGCCGAAGGCCGCGGCTGTCAGCAACGTGCCGGCATGCAGGCCGGGCTTGAGGGGCACGGGCAGAACCGTTGCGAACAGGGATTTCAAGACATACGGGGTTGCTGCGCCGACAGCGCAGCCAAGCACAGATCCTGCAGCCCCCAGAATGAGGATCTGGCAGAGGTAGATGCTGAAGACCATGCCGCCGGACGCCCCCAGACATTTCATGGTTGCGATGTGCAAGGTGCGGGAATCGAGAAAACCTCGAACCGCGCCGGAAATCCCAACTCCGCCGAGAAGCAGGGCAGCCAGTCCGACCAGGGTCAGGCTGGAGGAGAGGCGGTCCAGTAAAGCCCGGATGCGTGGGGAAGCCTCGGTGTAAGGTCGTACCCGCCATCCCGCATCCGGGAATCGTTCGGTGAGGTTCCGTATGAAGCCTGCGGGCGAGGTTCTGTTGTGCAGGTCGATGCGGTACCGGTACTTGATCAGGCTTGCAGGTGTGACCAGACCCGTGGCCTCCAGGCTGTTCAGCCCGACCAGCAGCCGGGGGCCGATGGTGAAGGCCTCCAGCCCGCGGTCCGGCTCATTGGAGATCAGGGAGCGGATCTCGTAGACGGCGTCGCCCAGTCGGAGCCGGCCCCCCAGCTCGATTTCCAGCCTGTCCAGCAACAGGGGGTCGGCGGCAGCGCCGTACGCACCGTTTTGCAGGGAGGTCATGGCCTGGTGCGAAAGCCCGGGGTCAAGTGTCAATTGTCCAAAGAGCGGGTAGGATTCGTCAACCGCCTTCAGCTCCACCAGGAGCGGGGGGGAGTCGTTGTCAGGCCGGGCCATGGCCCGCATCTCCACCACCGTTGCGATGCGGCCGAAGCGCTCGATGAAGCTCGACTGCTCCGGGGTGAGGGCTCGGTGGGTCAGCGTGACTTCCACGTCGCCCCCGAGCAGACTTCGGGCATCGGCCAGCAGGCCGGAACGGGCTGCCGCGGCAAAGGACCCCACGGCGCTGATGGCAAAGACCCCCAGAAAAAGACAGGCCAGGAAGACGCCAAAGCTCTTCAGCCCAGAGCGCATCTCGCGCCGGGCCAGCCTGGGAGCCAGCGTGAGAGACGAGCCGTGCCTCAAGGCATGGGCTCCCCGGAAGCAAATCTTCCGTCAACCATGTGGATGGGAGTGCAGCACCGTTTGGCCAGGCCAAGGTCATGGGTGACCAGGATCATGGTCGAGCCGTTCTCTTCCTGGAGTCGGAATAGCAGGTCCATGACCGCGCGCCCGGTCTCCAGGTCCAGGTTTCCAGTGGGTTCGTCAGCCAGCAGGAGGGAGGGGCGGTTGACCACGGCCCGGGCCAGGGCAACACGTTGCTGCTCGCCACCGGACAGCTGCGAGGGGTAGTGCGCCAGCCGGTTGCCAAGCCCCACGCTCTTCAAGGCCTGCGCAGCCCGATCCCTGGCTCCTGCCACTCCGGCGAACTCCAGCGGCAGGGCGGCGTTCTCCAGCGCGGTCATGGTGGGGATGAGATGGAAGGACTGGAAGACAATGCCCACGTGCTGCCGCCGGAACCGGGCCAGGTCGTCTTCGTTCATGCGCCCCAGGTCGCGGCCTGTCACGGTCACCGTGCCCGATGTGGGCCTTTCAAGGCCGGCAATGACCATCAGCAGGGTGGTCTTGCCCGAGCCGGAAGGACCCACGACACTTACGGATTGACCTGCAGTGACCGTCAGGTCGAGCCCCTTGAGGATGTTGACCTCTCCGGCCCCACCCACTAACATCACCTGCAGTTTTTTTAACTCCACGACGGGAGTGTGCATGAAGGCTCCCTTGGATTGTTTGCTACGGACGCTACGCAACCCGGTGTCGTCGGCTCCGGGTTTCGTTTTTCCCCTGCTGCTGGCCGTTGTCCTTTTACACGGTCCGGCCTGTGCGGCCAAGGGAATACAGGAGACAACAAGCGGGATGGAACCTGTGCGCATCGTGGCCTTTGGTGACAGCCTGATCGCGGGTTACGGACTGGATCGGGAGGTATCCTTTCCTGCCCGGCTGGAAAGGTACCTCCGTGACCGTAAATGTCCCGTGACCGTGATCGATGCAGGGGTCTCGGGAGACACCACGGCAGGAGGCAGGACGCGCATCGGCTGGGCACTGGAGGACGAACCCGACCTGGTCATTGTCGAGCTTGGTGCCAACGATGCCCTGCGTGGGCTGGACCCGGCCAGGATGGAGGACAACCTCGCGGCAGTGATCCACTCCATCCGTGAGGCAGGAGCCGAAGTTCTGCTTGCAGGCATGCACCCCCCTGCCAACCTGGGCCGGGAGTACGAAGAGCGTTTCCAGGCGGTCTTTCCCAGGCTGGCCCGGCGCTACGAGGCAGTCCTGTACCCCTTTTTTCTCGAAGGGGTCGCGGGTGTTCCCGAGCTCAATCAGTCCGACGGGATCCACCCCAATGCCCGGGGGGTGGAGGAGATCGTGAGGAGGATCGGTCCCGTTGTCGAGCGCATGGTCAGAGATATCCCGGGGAAGGGATGGTCTGCCGACGATTGATACTACTGCCTATTTCACGAACCAAAGGAGAGAAACATGCAACGTATAGTGGGCCCGGTTCTGCTCTTTTTCTGCCTGTTGCTTCCCCACATGGCAGCTGCCCAGTCCGACGAGGGGACCGTGGACAACAGCACTTACAGCCGGGCGGAGCTCGCGGACGAAGTGCAGGGGTTTTTCGAGGACACCAGCCAGGGCCTGGCTGAGATCATCGAGAAGGTCTTCAGCGACCTGGGCAGGCCCAACGGGTACATCAAGGGCGGCGAAGGCGGCGGCGCCCTGGTGGTCGGCCTGCGTTACGGGGAGGGCACCCTGCACCTCAAGAGCGGCGCCACCCGCAAGGTGTACTGGCAGGGCCCGTCCGTGGGGTTTGACATCGGGGGCAACGCCTCCAAGGTTTTTACTCTGGTTTACAACCTCAAGGACCCTGACGACATTTATCAACGTTTCCCAGGGGTTGACGGCAGCGCCTATGTCGTGGGCGGGTTTTCAGTGAACTACCAGAAGAGCCTGGAGACCGTCCTGGCCCCGATCCGTTCGGGGGTGGGGCTGCGGCTGGGTGCCAATGTGGGCTATCTCCACTACACCAGGGACAAGAGCATCAACCCCTTTTGATACTGACCAACCCTTGTTCTAGCTGTGCAACGGCCGCGACGAATCACGGGTCGCGGCCATTTTTTTCCATGCAAGAGCATACAGACATATTTGGAGGAACAGGATGACCACCAGCGCCCACGGACGAGGTCCGTTCCCTTCGGCTGACGAGGATGCCAGGTCGGCATCCTGCAGGACAGACTCCCCGCAATGCATGTCTCCGTCCTACCGTCTGGCCTTTCAGGATGAGGAGTTTCTGCTCCGTGATGAGCTGCGTCCGGTTCGTCTGCAGCTGGCGCTGCCCCAGCCGGAGCTGATACCTCCGGAGCAGCAGATCGAGTCCACCATCGTCCTCTACGGCAGCGCCACGCCGCCAGATCCAGAAACCGCCCGGGGAGAGTTGCCGACGACCAAGGAGGGTGCGGGAGCCGCACCCCACCAGCCCGGGCCC
>CAZUBS010000044.1:0-2602 GCA_964618595.1 uncultured Desulfohalobiaceae bacterium | reverse complement strand
AGCCGGGCGAGGCGACGGGGCTGGCGGGCGAGCTGTCGCGCTACTGGGAAGAGGCGCGCCGCTTCGCCGAACTGGCCTCGCGCGAATGCGTCCGGCGCGGCGGCGGCGAGTTCGTGGTGGTCACCGGCGGCGGCCCCGGGGTGATGGAAGCCGGCAACCGCGGGGCGCGCGAGGCCGGCGCGGTGACGGTCGGCCTCAACATCATGCTGCCGCATGAGCAGGCGCCAAACGGCTACGTCACGCCCGAGCTGAGCTTTCAGTTCCACTACTTCGCCATCCGCAAGATGCACCTGCTCATGCGCGCGGTCGGCCTGGTGGCCTTTCCCGGGGGGTTCGGGACCCTGGACGAGCTGTTCGAGACCCTGACCCTGGTCCAGACCCGGAAGGTGGAGCCAATTCCCATCCTGCTCTTCGGGCGGGAGTTCTGGGACAAGGTCGTCAGCTTTCAGGCCCTGGTGGACGAGGGCACCATCGCCCCGGAGGACCTGGAGCTGTTCAGCTATGTCGAAACAGCCGGGGAGGCCTGGGAAATCCTGGCCAAGGCCAATGGCTTGAGCACCTGACAGCACCTCGTCCCTTTCACGGCGATTGGTGCTGTTTTGCCGGGGACGGTCTGCTTCGGAACTTTTCGATGAAGAGCACCTGACCGTCTGCTCAGCCGCATGGGTTATTTATTTTTCTTCGGGTCGGATTTCCCGGTGGGAGCTTTCGAGCAGCGCCATCAGGTATCGGAACAGTGCTCTTGAGGCGTGGGGAGGGAGGTTGTTTTCCCGTTCCCGAAGGGCCCGTTGGGTCAGCGAGCGGATGTGCGCGGTGTCGACCTCAGGCAGCCTCTCTTGAATGCGTTCGGGCAGCCCGGGGTCGTCATCAAGGAGCAGGGCGTCGCGCCATGCCTCCACGGTCTTGAAGTCCCTGTCGGCTGCCTGCTGCTGCGCATCGATCCCTGCCAGGCGATCCTTGATGGGCGCCGGATCCACCTGGCGCATGAGCTTGCCGATGTACTGCATCTGCCGTCTGCGTCCTTCGTGGCTGGTGATCTTCCCGGCATCGAGCAGGGCCTGCAGCAGATCGGCCGGGAGCCTCAGGCCGGCAAGTTTTTTGGGGTGCACGGCAGCGAGGCGCATGCCGAGCTCCTTGAGCTCCCGGGCCTGCTTCTTCTGACTGGTTTTGCTCTGCTTTTCAAACCCAGTTCCCGGTGAAGATCCAGACATGTCGTTTCCTCCTGCGGGCCGCTTTTTCGTGTCGGGACATACAATCGGGGCATAAGAGGAGACCTGGGACTGCTGCGAGACAAGGAGGAGGCCCACTCATTGACAGCCTGTTGCGAAAGAACCTTTTCAGCAGTTCGTTTGCCCAATTTCGGTAGGATCCAGTCATTTTAGACGATCAGCCGCCGCCGCATGGCCCTCAGGCTGAGGATGCCGAAGAAGAGGGTGAAGCCGCCAAGGTAGGCGAGGTTGAGCCAGGGGTTGGACTCCATGGTCCCCAGGCAGAGCAGGCGGGTCAGCTCCACCAGGTGGTAGAGGGGGAAGACCAGGGGCAGGTGCTCGGCCCAGCCGGGCAGCCCGGAAAGCGGGAAGAAGGTCCCGCTGAACAGGAACATGGGCGTGACAAAAAGGAAGATGGGCAGGTTGAACATGTCGATCGAGGGGATGACCCCGGTGAAGTACATGCCGATGGACCCGAAGGCCAGCCCGCCCAGAAAGGCCAGGGGGATGACCAGCAGCGCCTCGGGAAGGTTCACGAAGCCGATGATCGAGAGCACCAGGAGCATCAGTGTCGAGGCCCCGGCGGCCTTGGTGGCGCTCCACACGATCTCGGCCACGATGACCTCTTCCAGGGACAGGGGCGTGGCCAGCATGCCGTCGAAGGTTTTCTGGTAGTACATGCGCACGAACGAGGCATAGGTGGTCTCGAAAAAGGCGTTCCACATCACAGCCGTGGCCAAAAGCGCCGTGGCGATGAAGCGGATGTAGGGCAGGGTCAGTCCTGCATACTCGACCTCGCCGATCAGGTTCCTGAACCCCAGGCCGAAAGCGGTGATGTAGAACAGGGGCTCAAGCAACGGGGTGAGAAAGTTGACCTTCCATATCCTGCGGTAGGTCATCAGGTTGCGCTTCCAGACCTGGAGAAAGCGCCAGGAGAAACGGCTGGTATCGATCATTCCCGCAGCTCCCTGCCGGTCAGCCTGAGAAAGACGTCCTCCAGGGTGCCGTTCCTGAAGGTGCATTTGGAGACGCAGAATTTCTCCCGTATTTCCTGCATCAGGTTGTCCCTGTCATCCATGTAGATGATGAGCCGCTTTCCCAGGTCGTCGAACCTGAGGCCCTTGCCGGTGATGAACTCCCGCAGGTCTTCCCCGCCCCCCTCGATCTCCACGACATTGTGACCGGCGTGCTCCACGATAAGCTCCTGCGGGCTTCCCTGCACCAGAACCCGGCCGTGGGCTATGATCAGCAGCCTGTCGCAGAGGCGCGAGGCCTCCTCGCTGTAATGGGTGGTGAGCAGGGTGGTCAGCCCTTCCTCCGTCAGGGCGTCCAGCTCGTCCCAGACTTGGTGGCGGGCCTGGGTGTCGAGACCGGTGGTGGACCCCTCCGCGCTG
>CAZUBS010000043.1:0-9890 GCA_964618595.1 uncultured Desulfohalobiaceae bacterium | reverse complement strand
TCGTAAAAGACACGGATTCGGCTGGGCATGAATGCCCACGGCCTCCAACATGTACACTGACCACGTACTCTTGAACCGGATGGAACCCTTTTTTTTGTGAACAAGACCAGGTGACCATCAAGCAGTCCACCCCGCAGGGGCAACGGCTCCGCCTTGGAGAGATCAATTACCTGAACGTCTCACCCCTGTTCGCCTCTTTGCGCGCCTCGCTGCCCCCTGAGCTGCCCGTCTCTATCGAGCAGGGCCCCCCAAGCCGCATGAACCGCCTCCTGGCTGCAGGTCATCTGGATTGCGCCCCTGCCTCGAGCTTCGAGTACCTGGTCCACGCCGAGCAGTACAGGCTTTTGAAAGGGCACTGCATCAGTGCGGACGGACCCGTCAAAAGCGTCCTCCTGCTCAGCCCCGTTCCCCGGCAGGAACTTTTCGGCCTGGCGCAGCAGAGGCTGACCATCCAGCTCACCCCTGATTCCGCATCCTCGGTCGCCCTGCTCAAGGTCCTGTGGCGGTTGGCCTGGAAGCTGCCCGAGCCCGAGTGGAAGGTTCTGACCGGCCCTGGAGGAAAGGCTTTGAACACCCCCTTCCTGGAGATCGGGGACAAAGCCCTCAAACACTCGGTTGCCGGCACGGGAGCATGGCACTGCATCGATCTGGCCGAGGAATGGCAGAGCTTTACCGGGCTCCCCTTTGTCTTTGCCGTCTGGATCGTGCGCAGGGGAATCGATGGACTTGCAGGGAAGACCCTGCTTCGGGTCTCTCAGCTTCTGGACCAGGCCGGGCAACGGCTCAGAAACGAGCCACTGGCCTGCGCCCGGGAGATCGCACTGCCGGCGTGGCTTGCGCCTGAGCAGGCCGCCGCCTACTGGCAGTGCATGGGGTACACACTCGGGGTCCGGGAGCAGGCAGGCCTGATCCTGTTCGGCAAGCTCTGCCGGGACCTGGGGCTGGTCCCAGCCGTCCCGCAACTCTGCTGGACCGGGTGAAACGGTCGGGACCGGTTCCAGAATCGGAACCGAGGCTCCCACCAGGTGAAAAGCAAATACCGAACCCGCCGGCTCCAGAACGCAAGAGGCCCGCATGCACAGGCATGCGGGCCGCATAAGCTTTGGAGTGAGGCATCGTGGACCGACGGCTTCTGCGGTCCACGCGAAGCCCTCGTGTCGACGAAGCCGTCCCTTGGCTACTCGATGCTGTTCACGGCCGTGGCCAGCCGGGAAATCCGCCTGGAGGCGTTTCGGGAGTGGATGACCCCCTTGGCGGCGGCCTTGTCCAGGACCGCGGTGGCCTGTTTCAGCCTGGCCTGGGCCTCATCCTTCTCACCGGCCTCAACGGCCTGGCGAACTTCCTTGAGCTTGTTCTTGATCCGGGTCTTGACCATGCGGTTCCTTTCCCGGGCCTTGAGACTCTGCTTGTGACGCTTGATGGCTGATCTATGGTTGGCCAATTGAATTCCTCCTTGGCTCTATCGGCTGCTCTTGAGCCGCGAGTTCGTGATCAAAGAAGCAGATATTTATATGTGAATTTCAAGCCTTGTCAAGCATCCCAGTGGTCAGATCTGCAAGGCGCTGAAGTCGGCCAGGCGGGAGAGCCGGTCCACCAGGGCCTTGAGCAGGTTGCACCGGTTCAAGCGCAATACGCGGTCGTCGCACATGACCATGACGTGGTCGAAAAAATCGTCCACGGCAGGTCTGAGCTCGCGCAACAGGGCAAAGAGGGCTGCGAAGTCATCCGCCCCCCACAACGCCTCCCACCGGGGGGCGAGCTCGACGATCCTGCGCCCCAGCTCTTGCTCCTGCGGCTCCTGGAGGCGTTCCAGGATGAATGACCCGTCCAGGTCCTGATCCGCGGCCTGCTTTCTGATGATGTTGTCCGCCCGCTTGAAGGTCAGGACCGCCTGTTCGAAATCCTGTTCCCGGCTGAAGGCGTCCAGGGCCTGCAACCGTCTGTCCACGGCCCAGAGGTCGGTGACGTCAGCGCCGAGCACTGCGTCTACCACCCGGGTGGCGAACCCTTTGGCCGTGTAGTGGGCCCGCAGCCGATGGGCGAAAAAATCGATCAGCCTGGGCACGGCTGCCTCCGGAGGCAGCTTCCATTCCATTTCACCGTAGCCCCCCATGGACTGCTTGAGCAGCATCCCCAGGTCCAGCCTGAACCCGTGTTGGATGACGATGCGGATGATACCCAGGGCGTGTCGCCTCAGGGCGTAGGGATCGTTGGCCCCGGTGGGGACCATGTCCAGACCGAAGCAGCCCACCAGGGTATCGGCCTTGTCCGCCAGGGCCAGGATGGCGCCTTCGACTGTCTGCGGCACGGGGCTGTCATGACCGGTGGGGAGGTAGTGCTCGTAGACCGCGGATGACACTTCCTCTGCTTCACCCTGGTTGGCGGCATAGATGCCGCCCATGATGCCCTGCAGATCCGGGAACTCGCCCACCATCTCGGAGACCAGGTCCGCCTTGGCCAGCCGCCCGGCCCTGCCGAGTTTCTGCTCCCTGCCAGGTGCAAGCTCGCTTCCCAGGAAACGGCAGAGCTGCTCCAGCCTCCGGGACTTGCCTCCCATGCTTCCCAGCGGGGCCAGAAAAACCACGCTGTCCAAGGCCTTGAGCCAGGTCGAAAAACCAGCCCTGCAGTCCACTTCAAAGAAGAACCGTGCGTCCTCGAGCCGTGCCTTGAGCACCCGTTCCCATCCCTTCCGGACCAGGGAGGGATCGTCCGACTCGAGGTTCACCGTGTACAGGAAAGACGAAAGCAGCCGGCCGTCCAGGTCCTCCACCCCGAAGCACTTCTGGTGGGTTTCCATGCTGGTCAGGAGAACCTCCCTGGGAAGCTCCAGATATCTGGCGTCGAACCCGCCGAGCATGGCCTGCGGCCATTCCACCAGCCCGGTAACCTCCTCGAGCAGTCCCTGGTTCCAGATCACACGCCCCGCACGCTCGCCGGCCAACGCATTGCCCTGCTCCAGGATGCGCGCCCTGCGCTCAGCCGCGCTGAGCACGACCCGCCCTTTGCCCTCGATGATCTCGAAGTAGTCGGAAGCCGAAGGCACTGTCCATGGCCCGGGCCCCATGACCCTGTGGCCGAAGGTGCGGCGTCCGGAGCGCAAAGACGCCATGGTGAAATCCACCACGGCATTGTCCAGCAGAGCCAGGAGCCAGCGCAGGGGGCGGCCGAAGGTGACTCCCAGGCTCTCCCAGCGCATCTTTTTGGGAAAGGTCAGGCCTGAAATCACACCGGTGCATACCTCAGGCAGGAGATCGCTGCTTTTGCCGCCACCTTTGACCTTCTCCACGGCCAGGTACTCGCCCTTGTCGGTGACCTGCCGGAACAACCCTTCCACCGGAACGCCCTGGGAACGGGCAAACCCCAGAGCGGCCTTGGTGGGGTTCCCGTCCTGATCATAGGCAACTGCAACCGGGGGACCGGTGAGGGTCTCCCTGCTCTCCCCCTGCCTGCCGGCCAGCCCCTGCACATCGGCAACAAGCCGTCTGGGGGTGGCGTGCACGACCAGGGCATCGAAAGGGAGGAGCTTTTCCTTGAGCGCAGCCCTGAAGAGATTTTCCAGCTCCCGCTCCAGCTGCGGCAGGAACCTGGCCGGCATTTCCTCTGTTCCAATCTCCAGCACAAAGTGTGACATGACAGTCCCGTTCTCGTTCTGATCCGTGATGAGTGGTTACGCCCGGGCCTGCCCGGGGCCTCGGCTCTGCCGGGTGCTTGCGGCCATGGGGTGCCCCATGTCCTCCCTTTGCGCGGCGTACAGATGAGCCACAGCCGAGGCCAGCTTGCGGACCCTGGAGATGTAGCCTGTGCGCTCGGTAATGGAGATGGCTCCCCTGGCCTGAAGCATGTTGAAGAGGTGCGAGCACTTGAGGCAGTAATCATAGGCCGGCCAGGGAAGGCCCTGCTCACAAAGCTTGAGGCACTCCGCCTCGCAGGAGGTGAAGAATCTTGCCAGCATGTCCGGGTCACTGGACTCGAAGTTGTACCTCGAGTGCTCGACCTCTCCCTGGCGGTGCACGTCCCCATAGGTGACCTCCCCGTTCCAGGAAAGGTCATAGACAGATTCCTTCTCCTGCAGGTACATGCAGATGCGCTCCAGCCCGTAGGTCAGCTCGACGCTCACCGGCTCGAGATCCATGCCCCCGACCTGCTGGAAGTATGTGAACTGCGTGACCTCCATGCCGTTGAGCCACACCTCCCAGCCCAGCCCCCAGGCACCAAGGGTCGGCGACTCCCAGTCGTCCTCCACGAAACGGATGTCCTGCACGGCGGGATCGATGCCCAGGGCGTACAGGCTCTTGAGGTAGACATCCTGGATGTCCTCCGGCGCCGGCTTGAGGATGACCTGGAACTGGTAGTAATGCTGCAGCCGGTTGGGGTTCTCACCGTAACGGCCGTCCGCCGGGCGCCTGGACGGCTGGACATAGGCCGCCTTCCAGGGCTCGGGCCCGATGACCCGCAAAAATGTGGCCGGATGGAATGTCCCGGCCCCTTCCTCCACGTCGTAGGGCTGGTGCAGGACACATCCATAGCCGGACCAGAACTGCTGCAGGGTCAGGATCACGTTCTGAAAATGCATTTCCTCTCCCGGTTGTAGTGAGGGCGCAACTGGACCGGGTTCTGCCCGAACCCCCAACCACTGCGACACGCACATCTGAAATACTTTTAAAAATACCGCCCAGGCCCAGGTCGTCCCCGGTCAGGTTTTCTGAAAACCCGTGCCCTGCCACTGCAGCCCCATGTGATACTGCACATAGCTGTCCAAGGCCCGCAGACACTCCCGGGGAATCCCCTTCCCCTGCACGGCATGGCCCCACTCGTCCAGGGGCTGTCCGAGGATGTCCTGCACCGCGGAGAGTGCCGCCCCGAAAAGCAGGACCACCCGATTGCCCCGCGAATCACTGTCACGGTGCATACACCCGGGACAGAAGACCCTGCCCTGCTCCAGGGCGAAGCAAACACGGTCGCTGCCCCTGAAATCCAAACCGCAGCTGTTGCAGCGGGTGAGCTCCGGCCTGTACCCCTGCTCGAAGGTCAGCCGTGCGCGGAACAGCAGGGGAAGGACGGCCGGAACCTCGGCCTCGCTGTCCAGCAGGCGCAGTGTCTCCAGCAGCAGAGGGTAGGCCGTTCCCGAGCCCTGCGCCCCCGGGTGGGCCGCCTCGACGAACTTGAGGCAGTTGACGGCCATCCCCAGCCTGGCCATGTTTTTGCGCAATCCGGTGAACCGTTCCAGCAGGGTCCCCTCGTTCAGGTACAGGTACTTTCCCGTGGCGTTCGAGGAGAAGCGGAAATGCACGAGACTGAAAGGGTCCAGGCACCCACAGAACCGGCGTCGGCTGCGGAACCCGCCAAAGGCAAAGGCCGTGAGCAGCCCTTTCTGCTCGGATACCAGGCGGACCCAGCAGTCGGCCTCCCTGAACACGCCGACCTTGAGCACGATGGCCTGCTCTGCAAATTCCTGCTTCACGCGGCCCCTCCGAATGCGCCCTGCCGAGGCTGCCTGATACCGGGTCTTGGTCGGGAAGACAAGAAAAAGCACGGCCCGCTGGACCGTGCTCGGCGTTGGCCACGTGGTCTGCGGAAGGCGTCAGGAAAAAGAGAGGACAACTACCTCTCCGGAAGCAGCCTCCAGGGGGTAGGGCTCCCCATTGAGGGACATCTCCACCCCGCCGCCGTTGCCCAGGCGAAGCTCCAGGGCCTGGTCGAAGCTGAACTGCCTGGACTGTCCTGGTTCAAGGTAGACATCCTGCGCGTCTGTGCCGATGCGAACGCGCATCCAGCAAGGCTCCGTGGCCGTAACCCGCAGAATCTGACCGGAAGGGGGCTCTGCGGGCCCCGCAGCAGGCTGTCCATCCGGGTCAGTGTCGTCCAGAGCACTGCTCGCAGCAACCTGGGCATCCTCCTGGGCAGCAGGCTCTTCCAGCCCCGTGGCCACACCGTTCTCCGAGGGAATTGCGGCATAGGCCATGGTGACCTTGCCTGGGGCGGCCTGTCCTGATTGTTCGACCGGGCCGGTTTGTCCTGAAAGGTTCGGCTCGGACAGGAAGGCAGGGGCGTCCCCCTGAAGCTGGGCGTGATCCCCGTCAGCGTTGCTTGCCGCCTGCTTCTCCTCCCCAGTGTCACCACGAATGTCTACCGGAGCCGGGCTGTCCGGCGTCAGCGGGCTCAGGTCAAGGCTCAGGATCAGCCCCATCAGCACGGCGAAGGCCAGGCCTGAAAAGGCCAAAAGACCAAGGGGGCGCTTCTTCCTCTGCAGGTCCGAGTCGAAGCTGATGACCCTGCCCGAGACATCACCCCCCTCGAGCAAGGGGCCGCAATCCTCGGTTGGGCAGTTGCGTTCGAGCACCTCGCGCAGGTCGTCCACATCGATGTCGAGCATCTGGATGTAATTTTTGATGAACCCCTTGGCGTACACGGGGTGCGGCATGCGGTCGATGTCCCCCTCCTCGATGGCCTCGAGGTTGCTGCGGCTGATCTTGGTCTTTCGGATCAGCTCCTCAAGGGGGATGCCCTTACTTTCTCGTTCACTCCTGAGCAGAGAACCAAGCTGCTTCATATCCATCATGTCTGCTCCCCTGGAACGTTTCGGGTACGGGCGCACCGGAAAATGGTGGCTCCAGACCTACAACTTGATATCCAGAACCGCCTTGGAACGCAACCTCTGCAAAAACTTCTCCAACTGCTTCTCCACCTTTGGTGCATAGAGCCTCTGGTGTATCTCGTCACTGACCTCCTCCAGCGGCTTGATCTTTCCCGGCTGGACCTGGTTCAACCGGACCAGGGCCGTCAGCCCCTGTAATGAAAAGGGCTCGCTGACCTCTCCGGCGGACATCCCGGAAAGAGCCTCCCGCCACTCCGGGCCGAGCCCTTTCCAGCGCAGGGTGCCGACATGTCCACCCTGGTCCGCGCCCGGGCCCTGAGAGTACATCCTCGCCGCCCGCTCGAAGGTGGTGCTCCCCTGGGCAATGTCTTCCCGTAAGGTTGCCGCATCCGTGACCGGGGTGTCTTCGAGCAGGATCAGGCTCACATCCACGGCCTTGTCGACCCGGAACTCATCCTGGTGTTCCTGATAGTAGTCGGAAATCTGCTCTTCCGTAACCACCACCTTGTTGGTGACCATGCTCGACAGCAGGCGCTTGCGCAGCAGGTCGGCCCGGATCTGCTCGGCCAGCTCTTCCCGTGTCAACCCCTGCAGCCGGAGCTGGTCCTCGAACTCCTCCTCGGCGAGCCCCCTCTCCTGCTTGATCCTGCGGATCTGGGCATCCACCTCCACCTGAGAAACACTGATCCCCATGCGCTCCGCCTCCTGCCTGATCAGGATATTGTCCAGCATCTTGCCCAGGATCTCGCGACGGATCTTCTCCAGCTCTGCCTCGGTCTCGGGAGTCGGGTCCCCCGCCTGATACCGCTGCATCACCGGCCTCATTCACTGGTTGAGTTCAAAAAGCGTGACCACCTCACCATTGGCCATGCCCACGATACGGTCCACTATCTCTGCGGCGGAAGTGACCACGGCCTGTACGAGTGTGACCGACACGAGCAATGTCATACCCGCCAGCCAGCAATGTTTTGCTTTCAAGACTCTCTCTCCTCTGCTGGTTGACTATTTTCCAACACTTCGACCGACGAAAGCAGAGAGGTCGATACCTCGATCCGGGACGAGGCCACGGCCTGCTCCAGCCACTCCTGAAATGCAGTGCTCAGCTTTCGTTCGACGAGGACCTCCTCGATGAGCGGGTAGGCCTGTGACGGATCCAGAAACTGGCCCTCGTGCCGTTTCAGAACAAACAGGGACCTGAACTCGGAGTCGTCGCGAAAGACCGGGCTGGCCTGACCCGGCTCCAAAGGTCTGACCCGCTCCTGCCAGGAAGCGGGCATGCTGTCCTGGCGCATTTGCAGCCGCTCGACCGACACCTGGCCGAGCCCGGCGGTCTCCCCGGAGGGAAGACTCTGCTTCAGGACGGCCTGCTCCCTGGCCTGCCGGACCAGGTCCTCGTTCTCCCCGCGGATAACGGCGATGGTGTACCGGGGAGGGAGGTAGAAGTCGGAAACATGCTCCAGGTAGTACTTCTCCGCCTCCTGAAACTCCACCTGCACGGCCGGGCCGAGAACCTTGTCGACGAACTTCTGGTGGGCCAGGCTGGCTCTGAGCCTCTCCCGCCAGAGATTCAGGTTCACGTATTCCTCGATGAGCACCTGCTCGAAAGCATCCTCGGGGTAGTCCGACCGGATGGTCTGCTCCACGGCCTGGATCTCCTGGTCGCTGACCGAGAGGTTGCGCCGGGCCAGCTCCTGTCCGATGAGCCTGTTCACGATAAGCTTGCCCAGTATCGTTCCGTAATCCTGTTTGAGCTTGTCGAGCGAAGGCCCCCAGGTGTCCCCCGCCTCGAACTGCACCAGGTCGTGCCTGGCTTCCACCTGGGCCAGGGTGATGGGCTCTCCGTTGACCCTGGCCACCACCCCTGGCTCCTCATCAGCGGGAGTGCAGCCGGTGCAGGCCAGGACAATCACGGCCGTGGCAAAAAACCGTAACAGCGCCATGTCGTACCTTTCAGTGAAGAACCGACGAACGGGAAGCGTTCTCTGCCGACACCGACACGAAATCAGGCCTCAAGGTGTTCAACCGTTCCGCAATCCGTTGGATGTTCCTGGCAATACCTGCCTTGTCCTCCATGCGCAACTCCAGCTTCGCCGGGGGCAGCAACCTGACCTCCCGGCCGCTGTCCCGCACCCAGTCCACCAGGGCCTCGGGGGAGACAGCCACGGTGTCTTCCGGCCAGACAACCACGACCCTGTTCTCGTAGAGCTCGGCACGCACGGCCTGCAAAGCCCCGAGTGTCAGCTTCAGCCTGAGCACAGCCAGCAGGTTGTCCACCGGCTCGGGCACAGGACCGAACCTGTCGTGCACTTCCTCCTTCAGCTGCTCCAGCTCCTGCTCGCTCCGGGCCGAGGACAGGGCCTTGTAGTAGCGGAGGCGGTCCTGGGCATCCGCGACATAGGATTCTGGAATGTTGGACGCAAAGCCGATGGTCAGCTCGGGGTCCACCACCTCCCTGACAGGCTCACCTCTGAGCCGCCGCACCTCCTGCTCCAGCATCTCCAGGAAGAGGTCGAGCCCCACCTTGGCGATGTTTCCCGACTGGACCTCTCCCAGGATGTTTCCCGCCCCCCGCAGCCTGAGGTCGTCCATGGCCACCTGGAATCCCGCACCGAGATAATCCGCGTCAAGGATGGTCTGGAGCCTTTTCCTGGCCGTGGCCGTGAGACGCTCCACGCTTGGGACCACAAAGTAGGCAAAGGCCTGGTGTCTGGACCGCCCCACCCTTCCCCGCAGCTGATAGAGCTGGCCGAGACCGAAGCGCTGGGCCTGGTTGACGATCAGGGTGTTGGCGCGGGGGAAGTCGAGCCCGGACTCGATGATCGAGGTGCAGACCAGCACGTCCAGCTCCCCGTGCCAGAAGCTGTGCATGACTTTTTCCAGCTGGTGCTCCTTCATCTGTCCGTGGGCCATGTCCACCCGGGCCGTGGGCACCAGGGACCGGACCAGGTCCAGCTCCCTGGCCAGGCTCTGGACCCTGTTGTGGACCCAGAAAACCTGCCCGCCGCGCTCCAGCTCCCGCTCCAGAACCGTACGCAGCATGTCCCTGTCCTTCTCGATCAGACTGGTCTCCACGGCCTTGCGTTCCGGCGGAGGGGTCTCCATGACGCTCAGCTTGCGTATCCCGGACAGGGAGAGCTGCAGGGTCCTCGGTATGGGCGTGGCGGTCAGGACCAGGACGTCGATGTTCTGGCGCATCTTCTTGATCCGTTCCTTGTGCTTGACGCCGAAGCGCTGCTCCTCGTCCAGGATGAGCAGGCTCAGGTTGGGCAGATGCACGTCCTTGGACAGGATGCGG
>CAZUBS010000042.1:4154-9897 GCA_964618595.1 uncultured Desulfohalobiaceae bacterium | reverse complement strand
GCACTTCCATTCTGGCTGGTCATGAACGCCCACGGCCTCTTTCCGAAACCGGCAACCTTTAAAAAGTACTCTCGAAGCGGATGAAGCGTTTTTAAAAGTATGGGCTACTTCTGGTGGTTCTGGAGGCAGTGCTGGAGACATTCGGTGCAGTCGGGGCACCAGTCGTCCTGCTCCTCGCAGAAGCGGGTGAAGGAGGCCAGCCAGTCCTCGCCGGTGCGGGGGCAGGTGTTCAGGAACTGGGCGAACAGGATCAGCCGCTCCAGGGCCTGGTCGTCGATGAAGTGCTCCAGGCGGCAGGCATTGGCCTCGGCCACCTCCTCGGGCAGCTGCAGGACCTTGTGCAGGAACTCGTGCAGCACCTTGTGGCGGTGGAAGACCTTGCTGGCCAGGCGGAACCCTTCCGGGGTCAGGGTGACCGAGCTGTAGGGCTGGTAGTTGATCAGACCCTTCTGGGCCAGGGTCTGCAGGGCCCCGGTGACCGAAGCGCGGCTGACCCCGAGCCGGTCGGCAATGTCCTTGGCCCGGGCCGACTTCTGCTCGGACTCCAGGATGAAGATGGTCTCGATGTAGTCTTCGAGGTTGGATGAGAGTTCACAACGCATGGGTGTGCCGCCTGCTCACGGTGTGGACGTACCGCCCTTGTAGCCGAGTCGTGAAGAAAAGGCCACGCCTGCGAGAGCTCAACCGGGCAGCCCGAAGTCGGTCAGACCACACCGGGCTTCTTCCTCGCTCAGGCCCCGCCCTGCCGCTATCCCGGGGAGGTTCTCCTCGGCATCCGAGGAGCGCAGGTAGCACGGTGCCACAGGGGCGTCTGAAAATGCTGCTCCATGGGCGCAGGCAAGGAGGAGTGTTGGTGCGGGGTGGTCCCAGTCCGGGGGCAGCAGGGCCTGCCCGAGGCCGTGTCTGAGCAGCCAGTCCTGGTTCTTTCTGCACCCTGACCCCAGCAGGTGGAGGGGGAGGCTTCTGGCCGCCAGCAGGGAAGCGGCCTCTTCAAGACCGACGGCCCGGGCTGGTTGCACCGGTTCGGCGTGCGGGCAGGTGGACCCCCGGCAGGTGGGCCTGGCCCTGGCGGGCGTGGGTGCAGACCCACAGCTCGCCGTGCAGCAGGCCGGCAGGGCCGGCGGCCAGCAATGGGAGGTAGTCGAGACCGGCCTGGGGGACAGCACCCCCCCTGGACAAGCCGAGCACCGTGGCCAGGACCAGGCGCACCCCGGTGAAGCTCCCCGGCCCCCTGACCGCAGCAATCCCGCCGAGATCCGCAACGGACAGGTCGAAGGCCTTGAACATCCATTCCAGTGCCGGCGCCAGCCTGGTCATGAGCCGGCCGGGAGCGGCGCTCTCGTGGCTCCACAGCAGCCCGTCGCCATCACCCAGGACGATCTGCAGCCTGGACTCGACCCCGTTGACCACCAGAAGCGGCCCTTCAGCCATTGAATATCCTCTGCAGGTCGTTGAACACGGCCAGGGCCATGATGGTCAGCAAGAAAGCCAGGCCCAGGCGGATGGTGATCTGCTGCCATTTGCGGTCCAGGGGCCGTCCCATGACGGTCTCGACTGCGAAGAAGAGCAGGTGGCCGCCGTCCAGGACCGGGATGGGCAGCAGGTTGAGCAGGCCCAGGTTGATGCTGATCAGGGCGGCCAGGGCCAAAACGTTGACCACCCCCTGCTCGGCCTGCTGGCTGACCATCTGGGCGATCATGATCGGCCCCCCGATGTTGTCCAGGGGGATGATGCGCTCCACGAGCTTGACCAGCCCCTGCCCCGTCAGGACGATGATCTCCCAGGTCTGTCCCCCGGCAGCGGTCACGGCCTGGATGGGACCGAGCGGCTCGCTGCGGGTCTCGCCCGAGGCGGAGATGCCCAGCATGGGGACCTTGATCTCCTCCCCGAAGATGTTCTGGCTGCTCTTGATCTCGGGCGTTACCCTGACCCGGCGCTCGCCCCCCTCCCCCCTGACCACCAGGTTCAGAGCGGTGTCGGGGTTGTCCTGGATCATTCCGGCCATGTCCGACCAGCTGTCGACCTCCAGGCCGTTGATGGAAACGATGGTGTCCCCGGGCTCGAGCCCCGCCTCCATGGCCGGGCTGTCCTTAACCACCTCGCCGATGCGGGGCAGCACGATCTGCTGTCCCATGGCCAGGAAGATGCCGGCATAGATGAGCCAGGCCAGGACGAAGTTGAAGACCGGGCCGGCAGCCACCACCAGCATCCGCTGCCAGGGGGGGCGCAGGGAGAAGCTCTCCTGCCTGGTGAAGCCCGGGGGCAGCTCTGCTTCGGGGCTCTCGCCCACCAGGTGGACGTAGCCGCCCAGGGGCACGGCCGAGAGGCGGTAGTCGGTGGCGCCCTTTTTGAACCCGGCCAGGCGGGGGCCGAAACCAAGGGAAAAGGTGCTCACACCCATGCCGAAACTGCGGGCCACCAGGAAGTGCCCCAACTCATGGAAGAAGATCAGTCCGCCCAGGACAAGGGCGATGGCGATGATGCTGACGGTCATGTTCCTGCTTCAGTGATTGTGGTTGCTTGGTGGGGACAAGCGGCAAGGACCCGCGGCCTGTCCGGCCCTGATTGTTTCTACCGGAGGGACAGCCGAGTGGCCCTGTCGATGTCGCAGATGGCCTCGTACCCGAGCTCGCTGGCAGGGGCGTGGGCCTCCAGGGCCCGGCTGATCAGCCCGGGGATGTCCCCAAAGGAGATCTCCCTGTTCAGGAAACGCTCCACCGCCACCTCGTTGGCCGCGTTGAGCACCACGGGGTAGCTGGGTCCGGCGGACAGGGCCTGCCGGGCCAGATCCAGGCAGGGGAACACCGTGGTGTCGGGAGTCTCGAAGCTCAGCCTGCCCAGGGAAATAAGATCGAGACGGGCAAGGTCAAGGGTGAGCCTCTCAGGGTAGCTCAGGCAGTAGGCAATGGGAATCTGCATGTCCGGAACCCCGAGATGGGCCAGCAGGGAGCCGTCGCAGTACTCGACCAGGGAGTGGACGATGCTCTCGGGGTGGACGACCACCTCGATCTGCTCGGGAGAGACGCCGAAGAGGTGGTGGGCCTCGATGAACTCCAGCCCCTTGTTCATGAGGGTGGCCGAGTCGATGCTGATCTTGGCGCCCATGGACCAGTTGGGGTGGGCCAGGGCCTGCTCCGGGGTGACCGAACGCAGCTCCTTGGCAGCCATGCCCCGGAAGGGGCCCCCGGAGGCGGTGAGGATGATCTTGCGCAACTGGGTCTGGTCGTGCCCGCACAGGGCCTGGAAAACAGCGTTGTGCTCGGAGTCCACGGGCAGGACCACGGCCTTGTGACTGCGACAGAGCTCGCGCAGCAGGCCCCCGGCCAGCACCAGAGACTCCTTGTTGGCCAGGGCCAGGACCTTCCCGGAGCGCACAGCGGCCAGAGAGGCTGGCAGACCGGCCGCTCCGACCTGGGCGTTGAGCACGATCCCGGTTCCGGGCTGGGAAGCCATGGCCTGGTAACCGGCGGTTCCGGTCAGGATTTCCGGGCGATACCCGGCCGGGAGGAGCGCTGCGAGGTCCCTCCCCGCCTGGTGGTCCAGCACACCGAGCATAGGAGGGCGCCAGCGGGCGGCCTGGCGGGCCAGAAGCGCGGCATTGGTAGCCCCGGCCAGACCGGTCAGGGTGAAGCGGTCAGGATGACGCGCAACGATCTTCAGGGCGCTTTGCCCGATGGAGCCGGTGCTCCCCAGGATGGTCAGGGCACGCGGTGTGTCATCGAGAAAGGCGGGACTGGTCAGTGGTGAAATGTAGCGCGGCACCATGGCGTTCCAGCTGTCGTGGGTGTCAGTCGAAAAATGCGTGCAGCAGCCGCAGCCCTGTGTACACCGGCAGGACAAGGAGCAGGCTGTCGATGCGGTCCAGGATGCCGCCGTGGCCGGGAAGGATCTGACCGGAGTCCTTGACCTCCAGCCAGCGCTTCAGCGCGGACTCGAAGAAGTCGCCAGTCTGGGCGGCCAGGTTGAGGGCCACACCCAGGAGAAGCCAGGTCCACAGGGGAGAGTGACCGAGCCAGAGGCCGTAGACCGTGGTCACGGCCACGCACAGCACGAGCCCCCCCAGGCTGCCCATCCACGTCTTTTTGGGGCTGACCACGGGCCAGATCTTGCGCCGGCCCCACAGGCTCCCGGCGTAATAGCCCCCGGTGTCCGTGGCAAAGGCGGCCACAAGGACCAGCCCGGACTCGGCAGGACCGAGAAAGAGGAACAGGGTCAGGGGCAGGGTCACGTACAGCAGGCCGGCAAGCAGTGTCTGGGAGAGTGTGTGGGATGCATCCGGGTGGCGGCTGCCGAAGCGGGTCAGGAAGGAAAGCTGGAAGACCCAGAACAGGAGGATCAGCACCACGAGCATGGACTGGAAGTGTCCTGCGTAAGCGGTGCCCACCAGCAGTGCGCCGCACAGAACGCCGAGGATCTTGAGGCCTTGATTGTCCTTTCCGGGCCAGAACAGGGAGTAGAACTCCCAGAGGCCGAACGAACCGACCAGGACCAGGGCCAGGGAAACGACTCCGTTGGAGGAAAAGAGCACCGCGGCCAGGATGGGCAGCAGGACAACCGCCGTGAGGATGCGTTTCACGTGGCTGGTCATTGCTCTTCCGTCAGCCCGAAGCGCCGTTGCCGGCCTGCGTAATCCTCAAGGGCATGGTGCAGGTCGTCCACCCCGAAATCGGGCCAGAGCACGGGGGTGAAGTAGAGCTCGCTGTAGGCGCTCTGGAACAGAAGGTAATTGCTCAGGCGATGCTCGCCGCTGGTGCGCAGGATGAGATCCGGGTCCGGCATGTCCCGGGTGTAGAGGTTTTCCCGGAAGAGCTGCTCGTCTATCTGGGCGGCATCCTCGACCTGGGAGGCGATGGTGCGGCAGGCGCGCAGGATTTCCTCCCTGGCCGAGTAGTTGAGGGCCAGGGTCAGAACCATTTTGGAGCAGTTCGCGGTCTTGGCGCGGACGTGGTCTAGGGCCATGCGCACCGGGCGGGAGAGGGCCTGCTGGTCACCGATGACGTTGAGCCGGATGGACTGCTCCAGAAGGGTCTTGAGCTCCTGGCGCAGGAAACGGACCAGCAGGTCGAAGAGGAAGCTGACCTCTTCCCTGGGGCGCCCCCAGTTCTCGGTGGAAAAGGCATACAGGGTCAGGTAGGGGATGCCCAGCCTGCGGCACTCCGTGACCACGGTCCTGGTGGCCTCGGACCCGGCCCTGTGCCCCTCGCTGCGGGGCAGGTTCCGTTGCCTGGCCCAGCGGCCGTTGCCATCCATGATGATGGCCAGATGGGAAAGCTGGGTCTTTGAAGACAGCTCAAATCTCCATGATCTCGCGTTCTTTTTCAGCCAAAACCTCGTCCGCCTTGGCCACGAACTCGTCGGTGACGGCCTGCACCTCTTCCTGGCCCTTGTGCATCTCGTCCTCGGAGATCTCCTTGTCGCTCTTCATCTTCTTCAGGGTCTCGTTGGCGTCCCGCCGGATGTTTCGGATGGCGATCTTGGTCTCCTCGGTGTACTTCTTGGCCACCTTGACCAGGTCCTTGCGCCGTTCCTCGGTCAGCGAGGGGATGTTGATGCGGATGATGTTGCCGTCGTTGACCGGGTTGAGGCCCAGGTCCGACTTCATGATGGCCCGCTCCACATTGCCGATGGCGCTGCGGTCCCAGGGCTGGATGGCGATGGTCCGGCTGTCGGGGATGGAGATGGAGGCCAGCTGGTTGAGAGGTGTGGGCGTGTTGTAGTAATCCACGGTCACCCCTTCCACCAG
>CAZUBS010000042.1:0-4144 GCA_964618595.1 uncultured Desulfohalobiaceae bacterium | reverse complement strand
CCCAGAGAGGTCGAGGCGCGACCGGTCCTCGGCTTGGAGAAGTCGTGCTTCAGGCTCTGGATGGCCTTTTCCATGCGTGCTCTGCAGTCGTCGTTGACGGATTTCATGGGGATCCTCCTTGCACCTCGGTTCCGACTTTTTCACCCAGCACAACGCGTTTGATGTTGTCCTTCTCAAAGAGATTGAAGACCACGATGGGCAGATCGTTGTCCATGCACAGGGAAATGGCGGCGGAGTCCATGACCATGAGGCGTTTCTGGAGCACCTCGATGTAGCTGAGGCTGTGGTACAGGGTGGCGTCGGCGTGCTTTTCGGGGTCCTTGTCGTACACCCCGGCCACCCGGGTGGCCTTGAGGATGGCGTCGGCCTTGAGCTCCATGGCCCTGAGGGCCGCTGCCGTGTCCGTGGTGAAGTAGGGGTTGCCGGTCCCTGCGGCGCAGATGACCAGGCGCCCCTTTTCCAGGTGCCTGATCCCCCGGCGGCGTATGTAAGGTTCGGCCACCTCGAACATGTTGATGGCGGACATGACCCGGGTGGTGAGGCCGAGCTTCTCCAGGGAGTCCTGCACGGCCAGGGCATTGAGAACCGTGGCCAGCATGCCCATGTAGTCTGCGGAAGCCCGGTCCATGCCCTTGGCGGACATGGAGACTCCGCGGAAGATGTTGCCCCCGCCGATGACCATGGCGATCTCCAGCCCCATCCTGGCCACCTCGACGATTTCCTTGCTGATGGTCTGGACGGTTTCGGGGTTTATGCCGAACTTGTCCGGGCCGGCAAGGGCTTCGCCGCTGAGCTTGAGCAGGACACGCTTGTACCGGAGCTTCCCTGACATCGCTTCTCCTAAAAAAAACGGGCCGCAGGGGCCCGTTTTCACTTGCGTGGTTACTCGTAATCTTCGCCGATGACCATGCGCGAGAAACGGCCGATCTGGATATTCTCACCCAGCACCGTGACCAGCTCGTTGAGCAGGTCCTGAATGGTCAGGGAGTCGTCCTTGATAAAAGGTTGGGCCAGCAGGCAGACCTCTTTGTAATATTTCTTGATCCGCCCCTCGACGATCTTCTGGGCTATGTTCTCGGGCTTGCCCTCGTCCATGGCCTGCTTGAGGTAGATGGCCTTTTCCTTCTCGATCAGGTCCTGGGGGAGGTCTTCGGGGCTGACGGCCAGCGGGTTGGCCGCGGCGATCTGCATGGCCAGGTTCTTGGCGAACTCCTGGAACTTGTCGCTCTTGGCCACAAAGTCGGTCTCGCATTTGACCTCGACCATGACCCCAAGCTTGCCGGTCATGTGCACGTAGGAACCAATGAAACCCTCGGACGTGGCGCGGCCGGCCTTTTTCTGGGCCGCGGCCAGCCCTTTCTCCCGGAGCGAGACAATGGCTTTTTCCTCGTCCCCGCCCGTCTCGACCAGTGCCTTCTTGCAATCCATCATGCCGGCCCCGGTCTTTTCCCGGAGCTTCTTTACCATTTGGGCCGAAACAGTCATCAGGCTTCCTCCTTCTCGGCATTCTCCCCAGGGGAATCTTCAGTGGGTACTTCTCCAGCGGGTGCTTCAGCGGACTTGGTTTTCTCGGGGCTTTCGGCTTCGGGGGCCTCGGAGGCAGGCTCCTTTGTGGCTGCCGGTTCCGCTTCCGCAGAGGCGGCAACAGCCTCCTCCTCAGGAGCTGACTCGGCCGGGGCCTCGGTGGCGGGCTTGGCCGGTGCGGGCGCGGGCTCGGCTGTGACGGGCGGAGCCTCGGCGGACGTTTCAGTGACCGGCTCCTGCGGGGCGGACGGTGCCTTGGCAGCGGGTTTGGCCGGTTTGGCGGGCTGCGCCGGCTTGGCTGAAGCCGGTGCGGGCTCGGCAGAGGGCTTTTCCTCCTCCTGCTCCTGCCTGGCCTGACCTTCGAGGCAGGCTTCGGCCACGTGGGAGGCAAAGAGCTTGATGGCCCTGATGGCGTCGTCGTTGCCGGGGATGATGAAGTCGATGAGGTCGGGATCGCAGTTGGTGTCGGTCACGGCAACGATGGGGATGTGCAGCTTGCGGCACTCCTTGATGGCGATATCTTCCCGCTTGGGGTCGATGACAAAGGCCGCCTGGGGCAGCCCGTCCATGTCCTTGATGCCCCCCAGGGCGGCCTCGAGCTTCTGGAGCTCCCGCTGCATGCCCACGATCTCTTTCTTGGGAAACTTGTTGATCGTGCCGTCCTCGAACATCTCCTCGAGCTGCTTGAGCCGGTCGATGCGCCGGGAGATGGTCTCGAAGTTGGTCAGGGTCCCGCCCATCCAGCGCTTGGTGACGGAGTACATGCCGCAGCGTGCGGCTTCTTCGTGCACGGAGTCCTGGGCCTGGCGCTTGGTGCCGACGAAGATGATCTTTCCCCCGTCGGCCACCGTGTCCACGATAAAGTCGTGGGCCACCCTGAACAGGCGCACGGTCTGCTGCAGGTCGATGATGTGGATGCCCTTGCGTGCCCCGAAGATAAAGGGGCGCATCTTGGGGTTCCAGCGGCGGGTCTGGTGACCGAAGTGCACCCCGGTCTCCAGCATCTGCTTCATGGTGATGTACGACATAGAAATCCTCCGGTTGGGTTTGTACCTCCACCGCGGTCCAGATCCGAAGACCCGGCACTCACTTTGGCAGCACAGTTGTCCCTCGCCGGGAATTTCGCTGGGCCAAAGTGAGTGCTGGGCACCCGCGGACCGCTCCGCGGTGTGCGTATTAAGAACATGCCCTCATATAGAAAAAGTTTCCCTGTGGCAAGGGGTGTGGCGTGGGCTCCCCCTAGACGTTGATGACCAGGGGGATGACCACGGGGTCGCGTTCCATGACCTTGCGGAAGAAACGCCGAAGGGAAGACTTGATGCCCTCCCGGAGCTTTTTCCAGGCCCCCGGAGGGAGCTTTTCGTGGATGTCCAGGACGATGCTCTTGGCGTCCTCCAGGACGTGGGCGTACTGCTGCTCGAAGAGGAAGCCCTTGGACTGGATCTCGGGACCCATGATGATCTCCCCGGTGTCGTCGTCAAGGACCAGGATGACGATGACCATGCCCTCCCCCCCCAGAAGCTGACGCTCCTTGAGGATGGTGTGGCCCACGTCGCCGACGCCCTTGCCGTCCACCAGCACGGATTCCACGTCGAAGTCGTCTCCGAATCGCACGGCGTCGGGCCGCAGGGTCAAGGGGTTGCCGTCCTCGAGCACCAGGGCCCGTTCCGGGGCCACGCCGCACTCCCGGGCCAGGAGCACGTGCTTGTGCAGGTGGCGGTACTCGCCGTGGATGGGGACGAAAAACTTGGGCCGCACGGTGTGCAGCATGGTCGTGAGCTCGTCCCGGTGGGCGTGGCCGGAGGCGTGGATGCCCTGGACCTTTTCATACAGGACCTGGGCCCCCAGGCGGTAGAGGTTGTTGATGACCCGGGTGATGGCCCGGGTGTTCCCGGGAATGAAGCGCGAAGACATGACCACGGTGTCGCCCCGGTGGATGCGCAGCTGGCGGTGGCCGCCGTTGGCCAGGCGGGTCAGCGCGGACATCGGCTCCCCCTGGGATCCGGTCACCAGCAGCACGATCTGATCGTCCCTGAGCCCGGGAAGGTCCTCAATGTTGCAGAAGTTCTCCTTGCGGATGCTCAAGAAGCCCATTTCCCGGGCGGTTTCGATGTTGTTGGCCAGGCTGCGCCCGCTGACAGCCACTTTCCGGCCGGTCTGCACGGCCAGGTCGAAGATCTCCTGCATGCGCTGGATGTGGCTGGAGAAGAGGGTGATCAGGATGCGCCCCTCGGCCTGGTCGAAAATGGACATCAGGGAGGAGCGGATCTCCCGCTCGGTCAGGGCGTGGCCGTCGCGCTCCACATTGGTGGAGTCGGAAAGCATGAGCAGCACCCCGGGCTCGGAAAAGGCGGCAAAGGCGTCCAGGTCGGTGGCGTGCCCGCCCAGCGGCTGGCGGTCGATCTTGAAGTCGCCCGTGTGCACGATGCGCCCGACCGGGGTCTCGATGCCCAGGCCGTAGCCCTGGATGATGGAGTGGCAGACCGGGAAGAAGTTGAAGGCGAAGTCGCCGAGCTCGATGCGCTCCCTGGGGGCGACCGGGACCAGGTTTACTACGTCGGCCAGGTTGTGCTCGGTGAGCTTGTTGCGCACCAGGGTCAGAGTGAACTTCGATCCGTAC
>CAZUBS010000041.1:0-10082 GCA_964618595.1 uncultured Desulfohalobiaceae bacterium | reverse complement strand
GAAATCACGTTGGTGGGAATGTAGGCGGAAACGTCGCCTGCCTGGGTTTCGATGATGGGCAGGGCGGTCAGGGAGCCGGCGCCCTTGTCGTCGGAAAGCTTGGCCGCGCGCTCCAGGAGGCGGGAGTGCAGATAGAAGACGTCGCCGGGGAAGGCTTCCCGTCCCGGGGGGCGCCTGAGCAGCAGGGACATCTGGCGATAGGCCACGGCCTGCCTGGACAGGTCGTCGTAGATGATCAGGGCGTGACGGCCGCTGTCCCGGTAGTGCTCGGCCATGGTCGCGCCGGCGTAAGCCGCCACGAACTGCAGCGGAGCCGGCTCCGAGGCCGTGGAGGAGATGATCGTGGTGTACTCCATGGCACCTTCGCGGCGCAGCACGTCGGCCACCAGGGCCACCGTGGATTTCTTCTGCCCGATGGCCACGTAGAAGCAGTAGACGTCGGTTTCCTTCTGGGCCAGGATGGCGTCGATCCCGATGGCCGTCTTTCCGACCTGGCGGTCACCGATGATCAGCTCGCGCTGGCCGCGGCCGATAGGGGTCATGGCGTCGATGGCCTTGAGGCCGGTGTACATGGGCTCGTGCACGGACTTTCTGGCCACGATGCCCGGGGCCTTGATCTCGACCGGCCGGGTCTCGCTGGTTTCGATTGGTCCCAGGCCGTCAATGGGCTCGCCCAGGGGGTTGATGACGCGGCCGGTGACCGCCTCTCCCACCGGGACGGAAAAGATATCCCCGGTGCGCTTGACCGAATCCCCTTCCTTGATCTCGGTGTCCTCGCCGAGCAGGGCCACACCGACGTTGTCCTCCTCAAGGTTGAGGACCATGCCCTTGATGCCCCCGGGGAACTCGAGCAGCTCCATGGACATGGCGTTCTCCACGCCGTAGACGCGGGCGATGCCGTCACCTACCGACAGCACGGTCCCGGTCTCGGTCATCTCCATCTGCTGCTCGTAGCTTTCGATCTGACCTTTGATGATCTGGCTGATTTCTTCTGCTTTGATCTGCATGGCCCTACTCACCCCTCTTGATGTTTTCTTTCAAAATTTGCAGCTGCGCCCGCAGACTGGCGTCGTACATCTTGTCACCCACCTTGAGCACAAGGCCTCCCAAGATGTCCCGGTCCACGGCATAGTCCAGAACCAGCTTCTGGCTGGCTTGCTGTTCGAGAGCGGACTTGATCTTGTCCTGGTCGGCCTTGGCCAGCTCAATGGCCGTGACCAGCTCTCCCCTGACCACTCCCTGATCCGCGTCAAGCAGGGCCCGGAAATAGGTCTCGATATCAGGCAGATAGGCCAGCCTGTCCTTGTCGGCCAGCAGGAAGCAGAAGTTCTTGACCATGTCACTGAGCTTCAATGCCTCCACCAGCTTGGCCAGGATGCCTTTCTTGACCGCATCCTTGAAGATAGGGTTCTTGAAGATTTTCAGGAGCTCAGGTGACGACTCCAGGGCCTCAGCCATGGATGCGAGATCCTTGCCGTACGCCGTGAGCTCTGCGTCGCCTTTTTCCTTGCCGATGGCGAACAGTGCTCGGGCGTAGCGTCGTGCAATGATTTTCTCGGTCAATTGAGCACCACCTTTGTTAGATATTTATCGATCAACTTGGCGTGATCTTCCTTGCTCAGCTTTTCAACCATCATCTTCTCGGCAGCCTCGGCGACCAGCTCGGCAATCTGGGCACGCACATCGTCCATGGCCTGTTTGAGCTCCTGCGAAGCCGAGGCTTCGGCCTGGCTCCTGATCTTCTCGGCGGTCTGCTGCGCCGAGGCCACGATGGACTCCTTGAGCGCCTCTCCCTGCTTCCTGAACTCGTCCAGGATCTGCTCCCTCTCCTGCTTCAGGCTGGCGATCCTCTTCTCAACTTCATTGAGGTGCTTCTCGGTCTCGGCCCTGCGGGTCTCCAGGTCCTTGAGCTCGGTCTCGATCTGGTAGCGCCTGCCGGAAAAGAACTCCTTCATGCGCTTGCCCGCCAGCTTCCAGATGATGCCCACGAAAATGATAAAGTTGATGATCCTAAAGAAAAAGTTCATCCAGCTGCCGCCGTGGGCCTCCTCCCCTCCGACAGCGCCGCTGGCCATGGATGCCGTGGCCAGCACCGCCAGCAAAGCGAAAAACAGTCCTTTTTTCAAAGCGCTCCCCTCCTTTTGCATTATGCCTGGCCCAGGATCTTGTCCGTTGCCCTGGCAGCGTAGCTGTCCACGTCCTTCTTGAGCTCCCCCAGGGCGGCCCCGGCCTGTTCCCGGATCTCTTCCCGTGCTGCGGCGAGCCTGGATGCCGCCTCGCTGTGGGCTTTATCGAGCACTTCCCTCTCGGTGGACTGGCCCGCATCCTTGTACTCCTCTCTGAGGCCGGCTCCCTCAACGCGTGCCTTCTGCAGCTGCGCCTCGTAATTGGTCAACTTCTGCGCGGCTTTTTCATTGAACTCCTCGATGTCGGTCATCTGGGCGCCCATTTTTTCGGCCCGCTGCTGGATGATGCCCCGAATCGGCTTGAAGAGAAGAAGATTGAGAACGAGGAGAACGATCAGAAAGTTGATCAGCTGGATGACAAAGGAGATATCAAAATCAATCATGCCGCCCCCCGCGAGGTTGTGAATTTTAGTTCAAAGTCAGTGGGCATTAGCGAATTTCCAAAAAGCTGTCAAAACCTTTTTACAGGCCGGAAAAGGCCCATCTCCCGGCTGACAGGGCCCAACAGGCGTGTTCCTTTTTTCACGCAAGGGGAAAATCAGGCTTCCGGAGAGATCTCGGTTTTCTCGCCCGAAAGGGTTTCCATGGAAACGGACCCTTCAACCACCGCGCCCTCTTCTACCATCAAGGCCGGCGACCGGATGGTGCCCTGCAGATTGGCCTCCTTGTGCAGAATCACCCGGGTCACGGCCTGGACATCCCCCACCAGGGTCCCGCTCAGGATGAGCTGGCCGACCCGGAAGACACCCGACAACCGGGCTTCCCTGCCCACGACAAGAGTCCCCTCGGAGTCCACTTCCCCGTCGAAGGCGCCGTCGACCCGGACCGTCCCCTGGAAGGAAAGGTTTCCCTTGTACGATGTTCCCGTACCCAGAAAGGCGTTGATCTCTTCCTTGGCCATCCTTGCTCTCCCCGGCAGATCAGGATTTCTTGAACACGAACCGGCGCATGGACACGTTGAGCACCAGGCCGATGAGACAGAAATTGACCAGTGTCGAGCTCCCCCCGTAGCTGATGAACGGCAGGGGGATGCCCACCACCGGCATGAGCCCCAGCACCATGCCCATGTTGATGAGCACCTGCCAGAAAAAGTACCAGAAGACGCCCGCGGCCAGGAACGTCCCAAAGCCGTCCTTTGATGACTGGGCCACAAGAGTGATCTGGTACAGGAAAAGACAAAAAAGGGAAAGCAGGACCACGCATCCGGCAAACCCCCACTCCTCGCCAAACACGGCCAGGGCGAAATCGGTATGTTTCTCCGGGATGAAGCGGAGCTGGCTCTGGGTCCCGCTCAAAAAACCCTTGCCCCACAGCTTCCCGGACCCGATGGCGATCTCCGACTGGATGATGTGATACCCGGCTCCCAGGGGATCCTGCCCCGGAGAAAGAAAGCTGAGAATACGCTGCTTCTGGTAATCGTGCAGAAAAAACCAGCCAAAGGGCAGGACCGCGGGGATCAGAAATGCCAGGACCTTGAACACGTCTTTTCGAATACCCTTGAAAAGCAGCATGCCTCCCGCGAGCAGGACCAGGTTCAAGGCCGAACCCAGGTCGGGCTGGACTGCGATCAGCGCGGCCGGCACCAGCACCATGCCCATGACCTTGCCAAGCCCCATCCAGCCCAGAGGGCCTGAAACCTTGGCCAGCATCCGGGCCCCCAGAACGAGCACGGCGACCTTGGCCACCTCGCTGGGCTGCACGTTCAAGACCCCGAGGCTGACCCAGCGCTTGGCCCCGTAGATGGTCTTGCCCCAGAAAGGGACAATCAAAAGCAGGACCAGCGCCGCCAGAAACAAGGGGGAGGCCAGTATTTCCAGGTGCCGGTAGTCAAAAACCATGCACACGATCATGACGCCGAGCCCAATCAACCCCCAGACCAGCTGCCGCTTGTAAAAGGGCGTCAGGGTGAGGCCCTCCTCCAGGCGCAGCGAGCTCGCCGAGTAGAGGTTGAGCACCCCGAGCCCGAAAAGCATCAGCGCCAGACCGAGCAGGGCCCAGTTCAGGTTGAAGATGAACTGCCGGTCGTTGGGCGATTTGATGTATGTCTCCACAACCTCTCCACGGCTCAAAGTCAGTCCCCGCAACGGGCCACTGTCCTGCCGGATGATCTGTGACGGGCATCCGTCCTCAGTCTGTGCCCTCCTGGAACAGCTCCTCATAGACCGCCTTGGCCACCGGGCCCGCGGCCGAGCTGCCGTGCCCGCCGTGTTCGATCATGACCACCACGACATAGCTTTTCCCCTGCCCGTTGGAACCGAAGGTGGCGATCCAGGCATGGTCGCGATACCGGTAGGGGATCTCATCGGTCTCCTTTTCCTCGAACTCCTCCATCAGCCTGACCACCTGGGCGGTCCCGGTCTTGCCTCCGATGGTCACTCCCTTTGACCGCAGACGTCTGGCGGTTCCCCGTTCGCTTTCCACAGTTGCGACCATGGATTCGACGATGAACCGGCGCACCTGCTCATTGACGGGCAGCTTGCCCACGACATCCGGCTTTCCCCCCTGGACAAGGGTTGGGCGCAGCAGGTCCCCCCCGTTGACCAGGGCCGACACGAACCTGGCCACCTGGAGCGGCGTCACCAGGGAGTACCCCTGACCTATGGACATGTTCAAGGTCTCCCCTCCCTGCCAGGACACCCCGAACCGCTTTTTCTTCCATTCCCGGTCGGGCATCAGCCCGTCCCGCTCGTGGGGGAGCTCTATGCCGGTCTTCAGACCAAAGCCGCTTGCCGAGGCAAAGGCACTGATGACGTCGACTCCGAGGCGTTCCCCCAGCCTGTAGAAATAGACGTCGCAGGACTCAACCAGGGCCGCGTTCAAGTCCACCTTGCCGTGTCCATGCTTTTTCCAGCAACGGAAGACCCTGTTCCCCAACCGGTACTGGCCTGGGCAATAGACGGTTTCATCAGGATCGAACGCCGGACTGGAGAGAGCGCAGCCCGCCATGATGAGCTTGAAAACCGATCCCGGCGGGTAGGTGCTCTGGATGGCCCGGTTCTGCAGGGGGTGCCTGGGGTCGCTGAGCAGCTCCTGCCACCTTTCCCGCCCCACTCCCTCGACGAAGATGTTGCTGTCGAACGAAGGCTTGCTGACCAGGGACACGACCTGCCCCGACAGAGGCTCCATGACCACGACCGCCCCGGCCTGGTCCTGCATGAGATCCGCGATGTGTTGCTGCAGCTCAAGATCGATGCTCAAGGAGATGCTTTCACCCACCCTGGGTTGCTCGAGTATTCTCTCATTGTGCTGTCTTCCCGTGGCATCGACCTCGACCTGGCGCAGCCCCTTGCTGCCCCTGAGCACTTCTTCCAGGGCATGCTCGATGCCCTGCTTGCCCACGTTGTCCCCCAACCGCAACCCAGGGTTGGCATTGAGCTCCTGCTCATTGGCCTGGGCCACATAGCCGAGAATGTGGGCCATGGTCGTGCCGTGGAGGTAGGTGCGCCTCGGCCTGGTCACGATCTTCAGCTCCGGCCAGAACATGGCTTCCGACTCTATCCTGGCCAGAAGCTCGAAGGAGAGGTTGGGAACGGGCATCTGCGGCTCGAATGATTTGACCCGCCTGCGTCCCCGTTCGTACTCGGCCAGGATGTCCTCCAGCGGCCTGCCCGTCCAGAGGCTGACCTGGTCAAGGGCCCGGCGCACGTCCCCACTGTCCTCCCGGATGATGGCCAGGGCGTATGCCGGCTCATTCTCGGCCAGGATTTTGCCCTGTGCGTCCCTGATCAACCCCCGAGGGGCATATATGGACTGGAGACGGATGGTGTTCTGTCTGGCCCTGGCGGCATACTCCTCGCCTTTGTAGACCTGGAGAAACCAAAACCTGGTCACGAAGATAAAAAACAGCCCCAGTATACAGGCCTGTATAAGGATGTAGCTGATCTTCAGCGGTTGATAGGTCGTTTTTTCATACATGGGAACGGGACGGGGGTGCCGCCAGGGTGTGGAAGCGGTGCACGACGACTAGAAGAAGCGGGAAAATCAGCGCGGTGAGCCCGCCTCTCACGAGTATGGACTCCAGCCCGAGATGGATGTCCTGCAGCCTGGTCATCACGAACAGGACCAGTCCGAACCACAGGCCTAAAAACAGGGAAAAAAGGCCGTAAAACAGGAAGTTGTGGGGATCGAACAAGGCTCTTCCCAGAAAAAAGGCAACCACTGCCCCGGCATACCAGAGCACGGAAAAGCCAAAGGCCAGGCTTCCTGCGCCCTCCTGGATGAGGATGAAGAACGGGCACAGCCAGGCGGCTGTCAACCACTTCTCCTCCTGCAGGCTGACGATCAGCCCGACCAGGAGGAAGTCGATCCCCGGAAACCAGCTCTGCAACCATATTCCAGTCATGCAGAACACCGTCCACCACAGCAGCTGTCGCATCTCCTCAGCCTTCTGGCAGAACGCCGGGAAAATCCACCGGGTCAGCGCCCCGGTCTTCCAGGAGCAGCAAAACGTTTTCCAGCTGCTGCGCCTGTACCAGCGGTTCGGCATGCACGGTTTTGAAGAGTGAAAGGTCGGAACGCTCCACCCGCGTCACCCTGGCGACTGGAAGCCCTTTGGGGAAAATTTCGGCCAACCCGGATGTGACCAGGATCTCTCCTTCCTCGAGCAGCGCGTTCTGGGCCACGTAGTCGACCGTGAGGGGCAGCCCCGGCCCCTGGCCGCTCAGGATGCCACCGGTCCTGGTCTTCTGACCGAGGACGGCGGTCCTGCTGTTGGGGTCCGAGACCAAGAGAAGACTGGAAAAATCAGGGCTGATGCGAAAGACGCGGCCCACGACCCCTTCCGGAGTCAATGCCGGGGTGTTCATCCGCACCTCCTGCCGGCTGCCTTTGCTGATAACGGCTGTCTGCAGCACGGCGTTCGGTCCGAGACGGTGCGCAACGATCCTGGCTCCCACGAGTGTCCACCCCTTTGGAGGGGCAACCTGCAGGAGCCTGCGCAGACGGTCCGCCTCCGCGGCCTTCTCCTCAAGCCTGAAGAGCTTCAGGTTCTGCCATTCCAGCTTGGCCTTGAGGACCTCGTTTTCCCTCTGCACCCCGGTCAGATCCACATACCTGTCCCAGAATGTCCTGACTCTGCTCTGAGCCCATTTCCCCGGGGTGAGCACCCACCCGACAAACTCCAGCCCCACGTTTTCGGCGAGGCGATCCACGGCCCCCGTCCGCCAGTTCCAGGTGTACACCGAAAGATACACAAACAGGGGCAGGAGGAAAAAAAGAAGAACCCGTCTGGATTTGGGCGTGAAGAGACTAATCTATGGTGACCTCCCTGAGCACCTTGAGGCTGTCCAGGACCTTGCCTGACCCGAACACGACGGTGGAAAGGGGATTGTCGACCACGGTAATGGGCAGGGAGGTCTCCTCCCTGAGCAGCTGGTCCAGCCCCTTGAGAAGCGCCCCGCCGCCGGTGAGGACAATGCCCCGGTCCACAATATCAGCGGCCAGCTCGGGTGGGGTCTGCTCCAGGGCCATGCGCACCGCCTGGACGATGTTGTCGACCTGCTCGCTGATGGCCTTGCGCACCTCCTCGGAGGTGATGGTGATGTTCTGGGGGATACCCGAAACCAGGTCCCTGCCCTTGATCTCCATGATCTCTTCCTCGTCCTGTGGAAAGGCCGAACCCAGGGTGATCTTGATGTTTTCGGCCGTTCCCTCCCCGATGAGCATGTTGTACTTGCGCTTGACGTGCTGCATGATGGCATCGTCCATCTTGTCCCCGCCCACCCTGACGGACTTGCTGTACACCACCCCGGAGAGTGAGATCACCGCGACCTCCGTGGTCCCCCCCCCGATGTCCACCACCATGTTGGAGATGGGGTCGGCAATGGGCAGGTTGGCCCCAATGGCTGCGGCCATGGGCTCCTCGATGAGGTAGACCTCCCTGGCACCGGCACTCTGCGCCGACTCCTTGACCGCCCGCTTCTCCACCTGGGTGATGCCGGTGGGGACACAGACCACCACCCGGGGGCGAACCAGTCTCCGGCTGTTGTGGACCTTGGAGATGAAGTGCCGGAGCATGGCCTCGGTGATCTCGAAATCGGCGATCACACCGTCCTTCATCGGCCTGATGGCCACGATGTTGCCGGGGGTCCGCCCCAGCATGCGCTTGGCCTCGCTGCCGACCGCAAGGACCCTGTTCCCTCCCCGGCTGTCCCGCTTCACGGCCACCACGGATGGCTCGCTGAGCACGACGCCCTTTCCCTTGACATAGACCAGGGTATTGGCCGTTCCGAGATCGATCGCCAGGTCGTTGGAGAAAAACCCGAGCAGCTTATTGATGAATCTGGACATGGTTCCTCGCTTGCGTCATTGATTCTTCCAGGGCTAGGATCCCCCGGAAGAACGTCTTCACTTAGCAGAAGACTATGAGCCAGGCAATAAAAGCCGCACCGGCAAGACCACTCCATGGCCAGATACTTCGCCCTTTCCACATATATCAGACAGCGTTACGGGAAAAGGGTCCAGAAGATCCCCCTGGACGCCGGGTTCGACTGCCCCAACCGGGACGGGACGCTCTCCTTTCAGGGGTGCGTGTTCTGCAGTCCCCGGGGCTCCGGAACCGGCCTTGCCGCGACGGGCCAGACCCTCGAGCAGCAGTGGGCACACTGGTCATCGCGCCTCTTTGCGCGGTACAAGACCCGGAGCTTCTGGGCCTATCTGCAGTCCTTTTCCAATACCCACGGGCCTGTGGAAAAGCTCGGGGAGGTCCTGGAAAGGATCGCCGGGTTGCCGGGGCTGGAAGGCATCTGTTGCGGGACACGGCCCGACTGTCTGGACCGGGACAAGCTGCAGCTCCTGGCTGCGCAGCCTGTCCGGGAGATCTGGCTCGAGCTGGGCCTGCAGTCCTGCTCTGATCAGACCCTGGCCCTGATCAACAGGGGCCACGACAGCCGGACGTTTGCCCGGGCAGCCGTTCAGGCAGCGGGAATGGGGCTCAAGGTGTGCGCCCATGTCATCGCAGGTCTTCCGGGGGAAAGCCCGGAGGCGTTCCTTCAGACCATCGATTTCGTGAATGAACTGCCTGTCGCGGGCATCAAGATCCACAATTTGTATGTCTGCCGCGGCACAGCTCTGGCCCGTTGGTGGGGGGAGGGGTCGTACAGCCCCCTGGACCGGGACGCCTATCTCGGGCTTCTGGTCAGGTCTTTGGCCAGGCTCAGGCCTGATATCGTCATCCACCGCCTCAACAGCGACCCCCAGCCCGGGGAGCTTCTGGCCCCGGGCTGGGCTGATGACAAGCAGGGGCTGCTCGCGGAGCTGGCAGCCAGGCTCGAAAGGCGTGACAT
The DNA here is from genome assembly GCA_964618595.1 of uncultured Desulfohalobiaceae bacterium. GTDB lineage: Bacteria > Desulfobacterota > Desulfovibrionia > Desulfovibrionales > CAZUBS01 > CAZUBS01. The sequence goes on along the minus strand of CAZUBS010000041.1, from coordinate 613 downwards.
CCGGCAGGGCCAGGACCTGCCCAACCGCCGATCGTCTTTCCCGGAACCTCTCTGAACCCAGACAGGGAAACCGTCATGCAACACACCGAACGTATCGCCGTGCCGCCCCTGGCCTTGCAGCTGTGCTGGAAAGGCGACCGCATCCACGAGATCCTGCTCAGCTGGACCTCCAGGCCCGGTCGTCCCCAAACCCCGTCTCCCCAGGCTGCCCGTCTGCAAAGCGACCTCGCCCGCTACCTGCGCGGCGAAAAAGTGGCCTGGCCCCGGCTGCCCCTTGACTGGGACAGGTTGAGCCCTTTTGCACGGCAGGTGCTCACCGTCCTGCGGGATCAGGTCGGCTGGGGGGAGTGGATTGCATACTCCGAGCTGGCCCGGCGGTGCAACAACCCCAATGCTGCCAGGGCGGTGGGTGCGGTGCTGCGGGCCAATCCCTGGCCCCTGGTGGTCCCGTGTCACCGGGTTATAGGCAAAAAAGGGGACCTGCCCGGGTTTGGCGGAGGGCTGGCCCTGAAAAAGCTGCTTCTGGACCTGGAGGGAGCCTTCCCCTCCTGCGAGGGCTAGCAGGCCGTTGAAAAATCCCCGCTGGACTGCCCTCCGTAGCCTTGTGCGAAGG
>CAZUBS010000040.1:0-10130 GCA_964618595.1 uncultured Desulfohalobiaceae bacterium | reverse complement strand
TCCGACAGACCTCACGGATACGCAAGATTGGGGAAGCTTTGCCCAGCAGGACAGTGGATCATTCGGCAGTCTTGGCGAGAGCCTCGATGCGGCGCTCAAGGCAAGGAAAAAGGGCTGAGGGCGGCCTTCGAATTCGTTGACGGAACAGTATCTCCTCATGGCATGTCAATTCGCAGTTGCAGAGAAGAGCTTTTACCCGGACGTGCACCCCGGCTTGGGACAACAAACACAAGGGAGTTTTCCATGAAGGTCTTTTTTGGCATTGCCCTGTCCGCTTTGGCGGCCGGCTGTCTCCTTGCGGCTGCTCCAGTGATCGCTCAGGAGGGAAACGTCCAGCGCAGCGGCCAGGAAATCGTGACCACGGTGTGTAGCGATTGCCACAGCTCTGTTCGCATCTGCTATAATCTGGACAAGGGCAAGGGGTTCTGGGAGGCCACGACACGCCGCATGGTCAGCAACGGAGCCCCCATGACTCCAGGCGAGGTCGATGTCGTGGCCGGGTATCTGTCAGGGTTGGAACAGGGATCGCCGCTGGTTTGCCGATAGGGGCCGATGAAGGGCGATGCATTTTCGAAGAGAGATCTTCCGGCACGCGCTGGAGGAACTCCTGCCGTGAAACAACGGCGCAGCCACCCGGATATGAGCGGGCAGGCCACGGCCCTGGAGGTGTATGCGCGCAAGGGGGACCTCCAGGGCGTGCGCAGGACAGCCCGCTCCATGCGCAACCTGTGCAGAGAGCTGGAGCTGGAAAATGAAACCCTGACCCGGGACAGGGAGCTGCTGGAACACAGGGTCAGGAAGCTCCGGGCCACCAATGAGCTGACTATCGGCTATTACAGGTCCAGCCTGGACGCCTTTGAGCGATTCCGAAACGGCATCACCATTCTGCAGAGCCTGCGCAGCTTCGAGGAGCTCCCCGGTGCGCTCGATCAGATCCGGGAGCTTCTCGAGCTCAAAGCCGCAGTCCTGGTGCTGGTGGAGGATGCCTATGCCGGGTTTGTTCCAGAGGAGATCCCCACCCGTCCCCTGGCCCAGGTGGAGCGGATCCGCCAGGTTCTGGGCCGGAAGGAGGGTGGAAAGGAGGCTTTTCTCGGCCCGACCAGTGAGGCGGCATCACCAGGCGGCTTTCTTGAAGAGCTCCTGGATTTCCCCATGGGGCCGGAAGGCGGGACATGCTTTATCAAGGTGCTTCGCGACAAGTACCAGCCACAGACTCTGATCGGTTTCCTGTTCTTTCTGGACACCACCTCGGACCGGTACACCAGAGACAAGGCCACGGATTTTCTGGAGCATTTCTGCGACGTCCTGGCCTGGTCGGTGGTGACCATGCGCGACCATGAAAAGCTCGACAGGGACAGGGTCGTGGACGCGCTGACCGGGATGCACAACAGGGCCTATCTGGACCGCCACGCCCCAAGGCTGCTCGAGTTGGCGGACCGCAAAGGGTTCCCGGTCAGCTGCCTGTTTCTGGACCTCAACGGGTTCAAAGCCGTCAACGACACACTGGGGCACGAGGCCGGGGACCTGCTGCTCATCGAGGTGGGGCAACGGCTCAGGAAGGGAGTCAGGGCCTACGACATCTGTGTCAGGCTCGGGGGGGATGAGTTCCTGGTGCTTCTCCCGGATTCGACCTTGGAGGACGCCCGGCGCCTCTCGGACAGGTTTGGCGCGGCCCTCAAGGATCTTTCCGTGTCGCGGTGCACCGGGCTGGACAGCGGGCTCCGGATTTCTGCGGCCATGGGCCTTTCGGAACGCAGCCCCGGTCAGAGTCTGGAATCTCTGATGCAGGAGGCTGACCAGGCCATGTACCGGGACAAACGAAAGGGTGTGAGTATGAGAGAAGCGCTCAAGTGAGCAGCCGTGGGTGTTCTTGCCCCGCCCAATCCGTGTCTTTTCTGAGGCGTGACACGGGATGGGCTCTTGAACCCGGCAGATGCCGGGCTAAAAAAGTACAAACATTTTTCCGGAGGGAGTATGCGCGTTGTCAGCCTGCTCGGCAGTCCACGTCCCAAGGGCAACAGCACAGCCATTGCAGGTCATTTCGCCGCCTGCGCCGCGAAGCACGGGGCCGCGGTGGCGTCGTTTGCCCTGAACACGCTCGACTACAAGGGGTGCCAGGGGTGCATGGCCTGCAAGACCAAGCTGGACACGTGCATCGTTGAAGACGACCTGTCCGAGGTCCTGGACGCTGTCAGGGCGTGTGACGTGCTGGTGCTCTCCTCCCCGGTCTACTTCGGGGACGTGTCCGGCCAGCTCAAGTGCTTCATCGACCGCACCTTCTCCTTTCTGACTCCGGATTACGCCACCAGCGAGCAGAAGACCCGCCTGGATTGCGGGAAGACCCTGGTCTTCATCGTGACCCAGGGCCACCCCGACGAAACAGAGTTCGCCGATGTCTTTCCGCGCTACGAGCCCTTCTTCAGGTTGATGGGCTTTGACCAGAGCCATTTGATCAGGGCCTGCGGGGTATACAGCCTGGGCGTGGCCAAAAGGCGACAGGACATCCTCGGCCTTGCCGAAAGGACCGCGGCCGCGGTCACGGGCTCCGGCTCCGGCAGCAGCTGAACCTTGTGCGGGGGTGATGGAGCATGCTCGCCGTCCTGGCCCTGTTTGTCCTGGCCTATGCCCTGGCAGCACTGCCGGCGGTGCGTCTGGCGGAGAAGCGGATCACGGTCACTGTCTGGGATCTTGCGTTCCCCTTCTCCGGCCCGGCAGCCTGGGTCGTGTTCGAGCGTCTCGGCTTGGGGAGCACGGCAGGTGCATCCAACTACGTGCTGGAAATGTTTGGGGTTGCGGCGGTATCACTGGCCAGTGCCTGGGGCTTTTGGGCCGTGTCCTTCCTGCCCCCCGGTGCGGCGCGGATCACATCCCGCCTGATCACGCTGGTCCCGGTCGTGACCGCCCTGGTGGCGCGACTGGTCGTGCCGACCCTGCCCTACTGAACAGTGTCGTTTGGCCGGGAGGGAAGGAGAAAATTTTTCAGGAGAAGGACAATGCGTGCAGCAGGCACATTGCGAAGAGGGGACTGGTTGGGGCTGGCGGGATGGCTGGTACTGGTTGCGGCAGTGTCCGCATTCGGCTCCATGTTCCGGCCAGGCACCTGGTACGAGGCATTGGCCAAACCGTCGTTCAACCCGCCGTCCTGGGTGTTCGGCCCGGTGTGGACGCTCCTGTACCTGCTCATGGCCCTGGCGGCCTGGCTGGTCTGGAGACGTCGGGAGATGGCAGGCGCGCGCCTGGGGATGGCTCTCTTTCTGGCCCAACTGCTGTGCAACGGGCTGTGGTCCTGGTTCTTTTTCGGGCTGCAGCGCATCGGTCTGGCACTCGTGGACCTGGTGCTGCTGGTCCTGCTCCTCACGGCCACAGTGGTGGTGTTTGCCCGTGTCCGCAAGGCAGCCGCCTGGCTGCTCGCCCCCTATCTGGCCTGGATCTGCTATGCCCTGGTGTTGAATGCCTGGCTGTGGCGGTTCAACTGACCCCCACCGTTCTCCGGCAGAGAGGGGCCGCTTCTATTTCTTGCCCCGCTTGCGCCTGTCGCGGATGTAGATCGACTTGGAGTGGCCGTCGCTCTGCACCCGCTCGTCGATGTCGAAGAGCTTTGTGGCAGCGGCCAGCTCGCCCAGCTTGGTGTAGCCGTAGTTGCGTGGATCGAACTCCGGGGCCTGCTTGGCGATGTTGCTGCCCACCGCCCCGAGGTGCGCCCAGCCGCTTTCGTCAGAGGCGGCCTGCAGGGCGGAGCGGAGCAGGGTGACCAGCTTGGTGTCCCCCTTCAGCTCGTTCACGGTCTTTGGCCTGAGAGCGGGTCCGGCATCCTCCTGAAAGCGCAGCACCTCGGTGAAGATGAACTTGTCGCAGGCCGAGACAAAGGCCTTGGGTGTCTTGTTTTCCCCAAACCCATAGACCAGCAGCCCCTCCTCGCGGATTCGCGAAGCCAGGCGGGTGAAGTCGCTGTCGCTTGAGACCAGGCAGAAGCCGTCGAAGCGGCCGGTGTTGAGCAGGTCCATGGCGTCGATGATCATGGCGCTGTCAGTGGCGTTTTTGCCCACGGTGTATCTAAACTGCTGCACCGGGTGGATGGAGTGCTCCAGAAGGACCGACTTCCAGCCGCTGAGGCTGGGGGTGGTCCAGTCGCCGTAGATCCTCTTGACGCTGGCAAGACCGTACTTGGCCACCTCGGAAAGCAGGGCGTCGGTTATGGACGGCTGGGCATTGTCCGCATCGATGAGCACGGCCAGGCGTTTTGCAGGTGGTTCGCTCGCGTTCATGTCCGATCCCCCGGTTCTCTGTGGAACAGGTGTTGCTGTGTGTGGCGGTTGGGGAACGGCCGCCTCAGGATGTCACCGGGCCGCAGGGTCGGGAGTCCTGGGGATGACCGTTATCTCATAGAGCCGTGTCCACGACTTGCCGGTCACGAACAGGCGTCCGGAGTCCGGGTCATAGGCAATCCCGTTCAGAACCCGTTCCTGCCCGGGGCTGATTTCAGCCTCCCGCAGCCCCGACAGGTCGATCCATCCCAAGACCTGCCCCGTGCCGGGACAGACGCGGACGATGCGATCGGTTTGCCAGACATTGGCCCAGACCTCTCCCTGCACCCACTCCAGCTCGTTGAGCCGGTCCACCGGGCGGTCGCCCTCCCGGACCTGGAGCCGCCCTGTCTGCTCATGGGTCTCGGGGTCGAGAAATCGCAGGAAAGAGGACCCATCGCTCATGATCAGCCGCGAGCCGTCGTGGGTCAGCCCCCACCCCTGCCCCCGGTAGCGGAAGCTGTGCTTGGGCTTCAGGGTGTCCAGTTCGTAGACCAGCCCCACACCCGCCTTCCAGGTCAGCTGGATCAGATCGTCCCCCCACAGTGTCAGCCCTTCTCCGAAGTACTGCCGGGGCAGGGCGACCCGGCGCAGCACCCGGCCGGTCTCCAGATCGACCTTCCTGAGGGAGGAGCGGCCGCGCAACCCGGTGCTTTCGTACAGGAAACCGCCGGCATAAACCAGCCCCTGGGTGAAGGCGCCAGGATCGTGGGGATAGGAACGGACAACCTCATAGCCATAAACCGGCATGGATTCCCCGGCTGGCTGGAGGCTGGCGCCGGCAAAGCTCTGGCCCGGCAAAAAGGTGGGGCTCATGAGCCACAGGACAAAAATGACACGGCAGAACACTGGGTACATGGCTTTCACTCACACGGGGCGTCTGTTTCAAGCGCGCCGCCATGGTACCCGAACCAGGAAGATCAGAAAAGGACTGCAGGGTAGAAAAATCGGGCGGTAATCTCAGTCCTGGGATGTCATGTGCCACCAGAGCAGGTGCGTCTGCTCAGTCTACCTTGAGGAGCTTGGCGTTGATGGCCACGATCACTGTGGACAGTGACATGAGCAGGGCCCCCACTGCCGGGTTGAGCAGAATGCCCCAGGGAGCGAGCACGCCTGCGGCCAGAGGGATGGCAAAGGCATTGTACCCAGTGGCCCAGAACAGATTCTGGACGGTCTTGCGCCGGGTGGCCCGGGAGAGCTTGATGACCGCGATCACATCCCTGGGGTTGTTCTTGACCAGCACGATGTCAGCTGTCTCCTGGGCCACATCGGTGCCCGCGCCTATGGCGATGCCCACGTCGGCCTGGGCCAGGGCCGGGGCGTCGTTGACGCCGTCGCCGGTCATGCACACCAGAAGCCCCCGGTCCTGGACCTCCTTGACCTTGTCCGCCTTCTTGTCGGGCAGGACCCCGGCAAAGAACTCGTCCAGCCCGAGCTCCTTTGCAACCCGGCCGGCCACGGCCTCGTTGTCGCCGGTGACCATCATCACCCGGACACCCATGTCCTTGAGGGCGGCAATGGCCTCCCTGGACTCCTCACGTACCACGTCGTCCAGGCCGATGCAGCCTGCCGGGCGGTCGTCCACGAGCACAAAGACCAGGGTCTTGCCCTCCCGGCGCACCTGGCTGGTGGCCTCCTGGTCATGCTCGATGGACTGCTCCTCCAGGTAGCCGGGGCTGACCACCTTGACGTCCATGCCCTGGACCGTGGCCCCGGCCCCCTTGCCCGGGATGTTCTGAAAGTCCTCGGATTCGGCCGGGTCCTCGGCCGCGTCGGTCACGGCCGCGGCAATGGGATGCTCGGAGCGCTTCTCCACTCCGGCGGCCAGGTTGAGCAGCTTTTCCTTGCTATAGTCGTCGGACAGCGGGATGACGTCGCTGACCGCGAACTCCCCCCGGGTCAACGTCCCGGTCTTGTCGAAGAGCACGGCCTGGATGTTCCGGGCATTTTCAAAGGGGGTCCGGTTGCGGATGAAAAACCCTTTTGCAGCTGCCAGTGATGTGGTCACGGCCACCACCAGGGGGATGGCCAGCCCCAGGGCGTGGGGGCAGGTGATGATCATGACCGTGACGGTGCGTTCCAGGGAGAAGACAAATTCTCGGGCAAAGACGGTCAGCCAGACGACCATGGTCACGGCCCCGGCGCTGAGGGCGATGTAGGTCAGCCACTTGGCGGCCCGGTCGGCCAGGCCCTGGGCCCGGGACTTGCTCTCCCGGGCCTGCTTGACCATCTCCATGACCTGGTTGATGAAGGTGTCCGACCCGGTCTTCTGCACCTCCACGGTCAGGGAGCCGTCCCCGTTGACCGCACCCCCGATGACCTCGTCGTTTTCAGATTTCTCCACCGGCTTGGACTCCCCGGTGAGCATGGCCTCGTTGACCGAAGAGGTGCCTTCCCGGACCACGCCGTCAGCGGGGATCTTCTCGCCCGGCTTGACCATGACCTGGTCTCCGGACTCGAGCTCGCTGACCGGGATGTCCTCGGTCGTTCCATCCTCCTTGAGACGATGCGCTTCTCCCGGGATGAGCCTGGCCAGCTCCTCCATGGCCCCCGAGGCGCTCATGACCGAGCGCATTTCGATCCAGTGGCCAAGGAGCATGATGTCGATCAGGCTGGCCAGCTCCCAGAAGAAAACCTTGCCTGGCAGCCCGAAAGCCACCAGGCTGGAGTAGCCATAGGCCACGGTGATGGCCAGGGCGATCAGGGTCATCATGCCCGGAGCCCTGTCTGAGAGCTCCTGATAGAGCCCCTTGAGGAAGGGCCAGCCCCCGTAGAAGAAGATGGCGGAAGATATCCCGAACAGGACCATCATGTGGCCGGGAAAGGTCAGCTCGCCCAGCCCCACCAGGGAGCGGAGCATGGGGGAAATGAAGGCCACGGGCAGGGTCAGTACCAGGCTGATCCAGAAACGGCGGCGGAAGTCCGCCACCATGTGGGCGTGGTGGGACTGGTGGTCCTGGTGATCTTCCTGGCCGTGCTCGTGGTTGTTTTTGGCTGTCATAACCGTTTCTTCCCGGCTGCGGAAAACAAAGCCGGAGAAGACCAGCAGGTCTTCTCCGGGCTCTATGAAATGGCGGGGGAGGGTCCCGGTATTGCGAACGGGTTGTGATCAAAGGGGGATACGGCACAAGCGATCCTTGTGGGCCCTCTGGTCGGCTCCCCCCGCCTTGCTGCATTGCCGTTGGTGACGCCGGTCCTCGATCTGGGAATTTGCAATGTCCTCCTCAGGTCAGCGAAAGAGCCTTGCTGCTCTCCCACAGGCCGTGAATGTTGCAGTACGAGGTGGCAATGAGCTCCCCCGGCTGGGTGGTCTTCATGGAGCAGGTCACGCTGTGATTGGTGTACACCGGGCCTTCGTTTGGACCGGACACGGCTTCCCCGTGGGCGTTGAACTCGAAGCTTCCCACCTCGACCACGAACTTGGCCCCTTCCGGCATGAAGTAGAGCCGGATCCAGCGGATGTGGTGCTCGGTGGTGTTGGGGTGGGCCACTTCCTTGCCCAGGGTCACGGTGACGTCGAAAAATTCATCCTTGGCAACCGTTTCCGGGGCCTCGATGACCGGAACGTGCTTTTCCTTTTTCCAGTCGTCGCTCTGGTAGTGTTGTCCAATGGTCATTGCCTGCACTCCTGTAGTTTGTTCTGGTTCTGGTGCAAGAGCTGCACATGGGCGGGCGTTTTACTCGTTCACACCCTGCAAGAGCTTGGGGTCAACGGCAAAGACGACCCGTTTCCTGCCGTTGTCCGGCTCGGTGCGCAACTCGCCAATGCCTTCCATGCTCACGACCTCGCGGTTCTTGAGGGCACGGGCAATCACGGCGAAGACCTCCTTGACCACGCGCCGGGCGTCGTCCTCGGATGTGAAAAGCTTGGGTTCTTCATCCTTGAGCGCGTTCACAAATGTCTGCGTGTCAATCATTTTTCCTCCAGCGGGTTTGACAGGCATGCCTGGCCGCGAGCGGCTGTCGTTTCCCGTTGCAAAGAATGGGAAACGAGTCTGGCACGCCGGATGGTTTTGAACACCCAGTGCCTTCTTGAAACTCCAAGCACTGGACACAGTAGAACCCACTATGAAGCATTCAGGATTCAGGAAAAGGGGGGGAAAGGGTGAATTATCGGGTAGAAAAAAATACCTGAAAGGTAGCCGGGGCAGTGGCCTTTAAGGGCCGGCCCCGGGTGACCCGTCACACAGGGGACTGGCAGGCGGCCACCCATACTCCCCTTGGCTCCTCATTTTGTCTGGCAGGAAGGACAGAAGTAGGCTGTCCGGCCGGAGACCTTCCTGCTCTGTATGGACCCGCCGCATTTGGGGCAGGCCGCGCCGTCCTCCCCCCGGTGGGGGGTCAGGTAGGAGGAGGGCATGCGTGCCGGATCGGCCTGGTTGCGGATGACGGTTTCAAAGACCCGGACCATGACCGTGTGGAGCCGGCGCAGGGTGTCCTCGGACAGAGCGTCCACCGAGGTCTCTGGATGCACCCCTGCCTGGTAGAGGATCTCGTCGGAGTAGACGTTGCCGATGCCGGCGATGATGTCCTGGTTCATCAGGGTTGACTTGATCATGCCCCGACGTCCGGAAAGCAGCTCCACAAAGGCGTCTTGATCGATCTCCATGGCATCAGGCCCCACCCCCTTTTCCCGGAGGTAGGCGTCGGGGTCCTTGGTGAACCCGATCAAACCGAGCTTGCGGGTGCAGACATATGCCAGGCTGCTTCCCGAGCTGAAATCAATGCGCAGCTTGGTATGCTCGGGCTCCGCAGTGCCCCCGGAAAAGGCCTCGAGAAAACCGGTCATCCCGAAGTGCAGCACCAGTGCCCCTCCCGCATCGAGCAGGGCAAAAAGATACTTGCCATGGGAGGTGGTGGAGTCAAACCGTTTTCCCTTGAGGCGTCGCCCAAGTCCCTGGGGTGAAGTCTCTTCCAGGATGTCGGAATCACGGACCTGCACGGAGTCGATCGTTTCGTGCAGGGACGTGGCGTCGAAGTAGCCCTTGAAGGTTTTGACATCGGGCAGCTCAGGCATGGGGCCCTCCTTGCTCTTTGCTGTCGGATCCCTCCGGCAGCAGCTCCAGGAGCCTTTCCCGGAGGGTCTGAAGGATGTGTTGGGGATCGCGTTCCTCTTCCAGTGCAGAGCCGTCCCAGGGGGAGCCAAAGGTCACTGTGAAACGGACCCGCCGCGGCCAGGCTCTGCCCGGTGGCAGGGCCTGGTGGGTGCCCTGGATGGCCACCGGCACAACCGTTACGGGATACCTGTCCAGCAACAGGCCCAGCCCCGGCTTGAAGGGCAGAAGCGTCCCATTGGGAGAGCGCTGGCCTTCCGGGAACCAGACCAGGTTGCGCTCCCGCTTGAGCACCACCGCGCCAAATGCCAGGCTGGAGCGGGCGGCCCGCTGCGGGTCGATCGGGACGACCTGGGTGATGCGGCTGAGAAAGCGGGCCAGGGGGTTTCTGAACATGACCCCTGTCCAGCCGGCCCAGTAGGTGCGGTCCAGAAAGCCGATGTCCAGGCAGGCGGCCAGCACCAGGGGGTCAAGGTAGCTCTGGTGGTTGGGAAGCAGCACCACGGGGCCGTGTGAGGGGATGTTCTCTTTGCCCTGTACAGTGAGCCCGAAGATCCTGCCCACTACGAACCGGATCATCCCGAGCATGACCCGGCCTAGGAACTCGATGACCGGTCCCCGGGGCTTGAGCCATTTCTTCTGGATGTCGGTCAGCACCTCCTCGGGCTCCTCCAGGGGGTCGTCCTGGGCGCCCGGTCCTGCCCCCTGTCTCTCCACCACCGCCCCCACGAGGTCTCGCTCGCTGTCGATCCCCGACCTGGACGCTGCGGTC
>CAZUBS010000039.1:0-10141 GCA_964618595.1 uncultured Desulfohalobiaceae bacterium | reverse complement strand
GAATGACGGAATAGCTTAAAAGTCATCCTCGGGCTTGACCCGGGGATCCAGTGCCTTTCGTCTTTGTCTTGCAAATGTTCTATCCCCGGAACGGTCGAACCCCTTCGGGTCTCGCCGCCAGAGGCGGCGGATTAACTGTTATATTTACACGAAACCCCGGGTAATGTTCCTTTTCCCTCCATGATCAGGTATCAAAGAAATGATAAGGCCGACCGGGGGATCCCCGGCCGGCCTTTTTGTACTTCTCTTTTGCTTCAAGCTTCGAGCTTCAGCCTTCGAGCTTCTTACGCGTAGGCCTTCTCGAAGTTGGGCACGACCTGTTTCTTGCGGCTCATGACGCCGTCCAGCCAGACCCGGCCGTCCTTGGGGGTGGCGCCGAAGGCCTTTTCCACGAAGGACTCGTCGTCAGCAGCGATGAGCAGCTCGGTGCCTTCCTTCATGATGTCGGTCAGCATGAGGTAGACGGCCTGGTGGCCTTTTTCTTCCTTGAGCTTCTTGATGTCGGCGTGCAGCTCGTCCTTGACCTTGTCCAGGATGGACAAATCCACGACCTCCAGCTGTCCGATGCCCACGCCCTTGCCGGCCATCTTGAAGTCCTTGTAGTCGCGGAAGACCAGCTCGCGGATGGGGGTGCCCTCAACAGCGGACTTGACCTTGAACATCTCCATGCCCAGGGACTGCAGGTCGGACACGCCGACCATCTTGGCCAGGGCCTCGGCGGCCTCCTTGTCCGTGTCCGTGCAGGTGGCGGACTTGAAGATGACCGTGTCGGAGAGGATGGCGCAGAGCATGGCCCCGGCGATGTTCTTGGGGATCTCAACGCCGTAGAAGTCGTACATTGACTTGATGACGGTGCAGGAGCAGCCCACGGGCCAGACCCACATCTCGATGGGGTTGGGCGTGGTCAGGTCGCCGAGCTTGTGGTGGTCGAACACACCCAGGACCTCGGCCTCGCCGAGATCGTCCGGGCACTGGGCCGTGTCCGAGGTGTCCACGATGAAGACCTTCTGCCCGGCCACGCTGGTGACGATTTCCGGGGCGTCCACCCCGTTCTTGTCCAGGACGAACTTGGTCTCGGGGTTGAGCTCGCCCAGTGCGATCGGCTTGGCCTCTGTGCCCGTCTTGCTCTTCAGATCGGCAATGGCGATCGCCGCAACCACGGTATCAGTGTCAGGATTTTTGTGTCCGAATACCAACGCTGCCATATCATCCTCCCAATTATTTGAAATTCTTGACTTTCCAAACAACCCACGGCAAAGATTGTGCTAAATAGCACAATGTTGCCCGCCTGCCAAGTCATTCCGGCACAGCAGTGGCCATCATCCTCCTGTCAACCAGATCAGGGCCCCGATGCAGCAGATCCCGATTCCGAGAAGTACATGGGCCCGCTTGATGCGCAGGGACAGCACCCCGCCGATGCTGGCCACCATCCACAGGAGCGGCCAGCTCACCCAGGACGGCATGAGCCTGCCCACCTGAGGTGTGTCCTGCAGCAGTGCCACAAGGAGCACGGCTGCAACCATGAACAGCGCCAGGTTCACAAGCCCGATCTGGAGCATGGAACGCTTGACCAGGATCTTGGGGCGAAAGCTGGACCACTCCTCCCGGGACCACTGGATGAGCTGGTTGTAGCTTTTGTTCTGAAAGGTGCGCTGCCAGTGCTCGAGCCTGGATCCGAACCAGGCCAGGGGCAGGCTGAGTATCATAACCGGAAAGACCTGGTGGGCGGCTGACAGCCCGAGCAGATGGCTGACGCTCAGGCAGAGGAAAACGCTCAGGGCCCCGTGGGGGGGGATGTAGGTTCCGGCAGGGAAAAGGTCGAGCCAGAAGAGCTCAAAAAAAATGGACACCCCGGCGGCCGTGGTCCACTCGCCTGTCAGCGCCCCCCAGAGCAACCCGATGGTCAGGGGCCTGTCCAGAAGGCCTGTGTTGCACGCAAATCTGGTTAAAGACACCAGGGCAAAAAAAAACCAATGAGCAGAAGGATGCCGAGTTGGGAAGCGCTCATGTTCAGAACTCCTTGACTTGAACAGGCGTGTTGGGCACGCACCTAAAGTCCAGGTCGACACCCTCGCGACTGAGGTGGCGCAGGCAGACTGCGTCCTCCTTGCTCAGTGCCACATGCTCGCAGACGGGCTTGCGGCCAGGCCCGTAATGAATGTTGCCGATGTTCAGGTTCTCGAAGTGCAGGCCCTGCTCAAAGGCGCGCTTGGCATCCCTGCAGCTTGCAAAGAGAAAAAAAGCTCCGTTCAACCCTTTGCCCTTGTTGAAAAGTCTGTCCAGCGTGTGCATGAGCTCGCGCACGCTCGTGAACACGATGCGCAGATTGTTTGGCACAGCCAGGCCGATAATCTCCTTCTGGAGCTCGTCCGAGGCCAGCTCGTCATTGACCACGATGATCGACCTGGTCCTGGTGTATGGGATCCAGTTCTCGATCACCTGTCCGTGGACCAGGCGGTTGTCGATCCGGTACCACGCCGCCTGATTACCCATTGGCCACCTTGCGCCGGAGCACTTCGCCGGCAACGATGATGCCCTGACGCCCGGCAGATTTGGCTTCGCTGACCACCTCGGCCAGGGGTTTGTCGCGCCCCCCAAGGATCTTGAGCAGCATGGGCAGGTTGACCCCGGTCATGACCTCGAGCTTGTTCGCACTGAGCAGGGAAAGACTCAGGTTGCTCGGGGTCCCGCCGAACATGTCGGTCAGGACGAGCACTCCCGTTCCCTGGTCTGTTTCCCGCACCGCCTCCTTGAGGCTTTGCAGCACCGTGTGCATGTCCGCGGATATATCCAGGCTGACCGAGACGCAGGCCTGTTGCGGGCCCATGATCATTTCGGCCGCCTTGAGCAGCCGTTCCCCGAAATCAAGGTGGGTCACAACGACTATACCGATCATATCAGATTCCACTCATTGCTGTGCATGTCCACTCATACTCAGCCCAGGTCGATGTGTCGATGCTCCATGGTAACCTCCAGATCCGTGGCCTTCAAGGACACGAAGACCGCTTCGGAAACAGCCACGGAGCGGTGCCTGCCACCCGTGCACCCCAGGGCCAGGGTGACCCGGTACCTCCCTTCCAGGGCGTAGAGCGGCAGCAGAAATTGCAGAAAGCCAAGGAACCTCTCCAGAAAGCCGCGCCCCGGATCGTCCGCAAGGACATAGTCCGCAACGCGAGGATCCTTGCCGGTCAAGGGGTTGAGTGCCGCATCAAAATGGGGGTTGGGCAGAAACCTGAGGTCCATGACCAGGTCTGCATCGGCTGGCAGGCCGTATTTGAAGCCGAAGGAGACCAGGTTGACGCGAAGGCCTGTGGACGGGCCCGTGAACAGGGACACCTTTTCCTGCAAAAAGCGCCGCAGGTCATGGATGGAAAAACCGGTCGTATCCACCACCAGATGTGCCTGCTCCCGCAGGGTGTTCAGCATCTGGCGCTCCTGTTCCACGGCCTGCTCCAGATTCAACCGCTGCGACTCCAGGGGGTGCGGGCGCCGGGTGGTTGCGTAGCGGCGCAGCAGTTCGGCGGGCTGGGCTTCGAAAAATACGATCTGCGGCTGGATGCCGTGTCTGGCGAACCACGACTGGGCCCGGCCCCACTCCTCGAGCAGGTCGGCCTGGCGCAGGTCCATTCCGAGGGCCAGGCCGCGGTAGCCCCTGGGGTTGTCCCCGGTGAAGAGCGTCACCAGCCTGGAAACCATGCTTGGAGGCAGGCCGTCGACGCAGAAGAACCGCAGATCCTCGAACACGTCCAGAGCTGTGCTCTTTCCGGACCCTGAAAGGCCGGTCAGGATGACCACGGGGAAGTTGCTGGGAATGCTCACGCCGACTGAAACCCGGGTTGTCGGACCCGCACCCGCTCTCAGGGCTTTGCCGGGGCGGCCCCGTGTGACGGGCCATGGACTCGAAACACTGTCATGCCGATTGCAGGAGCTTCCAGAGTGCCGCCCTGTCGGGCGCCTCCATAAAGGCCTGCCGGAAGCTCTGATCCTTGAGCAGACGCGACACATGGGCCAGAATGCGCAGGTGCATCCCGGCCACCCGCTCCGGGGCCAGAACCAGAAAAAAGATGGTGCAGGGCTTCTTGTCCAGGGAGGCGAAATCCATTCCCTCTCTGCTGCGCCCCACAACCATGATCACGTCCTCGAGATCTTCCATCTTGCCGTGGGGGATGGCCACGCCTTCACCGATCCCGGTGCTCCCGAGGTTCTCCCGCTCCAACAGGACCTGCTTGGCCTCTTCAAGGCCCACATTGTCCCGCTTCTCTGCCAGGGGAGCCACCAGCTCTGCCAGGATCTCGGGTTTGGTCGTGGCCTTGAGGTCGGGCAGGATCAGCTCCTCGTCGAGGTAATCAGCAACGTGCATTGGATCAGACTCCCGGATCGATCAGCCCGAAGTCCCCGTTTTTCCGGCGGTATATGACGTTGACGCCATCGCTTTCCGCATTTTTGAAAACCAGGAAGTCGAGGTTGGTGGTTTCGAGCTGCATGGCCGCCTCTTCGACGGTCATGGGCTTTGGTTCGTACCGGTCGGTCGTGACGATGTTGCGTTGCCGCCCCCCGGCATCACCTTCCGTGAAAGAAATGACGTCCATGCGCACGGAGCCGGACCTGCCGCCCCGTCGGTGATCCTTGTCCTTGTCCCTGATCTTGCGCAGCTGTGCCTCGATCTTGTCCAGCACCTGATCAATGGTGGCGTACATGTCCTGGCTCTCTTCGGAGGCAGACAGGTGGGTGTCGTCGTCCACCAGAACGACCTCGGCCATCTGCCGGAGCTTCTCCACCTCAAGATTGACCTGAAGCTCGGCCGCTTCCATGTTCCGGACATATCTGGACAGCTTCTCGAAGCGTCCCAGGGCATAGGACTTCAAATGGTCCGAAGGGTCGAAATTCTTGAAATTGAACTTGATCTGCATCCACCTCCCCCCCTTGAAGAGCCTGCCCCCGGGTTCGGGTTCAAAAAACCTGCTTGCGCCTGGACGAGGACGGGATGTCAAGTGCGGTCCTGTACTTGGCCACCGTGCGCCTGGCAATGTTCACCCCGAGCTGCTCCTTGAGGCTCAGGGCGATCTTTTCGTCGCTCAGGGGCCGCTTCGGGTTCTCTTCACCGACCATCTTCTTGATGGCCGCCTTGACGCTTTCCGAGCCAACCTGGCCGCCTCCGTCCACGCCAAGCCCGCTGTTGAAAAAAAACTTGAGCTCGAAGATGCCGTAGGGTGTGGACACGTACTTGCTTGTGGTGATGCGGCTGACCGTGGACTCGTGCATCTCGATGTCGTCGGCCACGTCCTTGAGGATGAGCGGCCTGAGCTGGGAGACCCCTTCCTCGAAAAAACCGTTCTGGAACCTGACGATGCTCTCCACGACCTTGTACAGGGTGCGCTGGCGCTGGTAGAGGCTTTTCATCAGCCACATGGCCGAACGCATCTTATCGTGCAGGTATTCGGAGTCCTTCCCTTTCCTGTCCTTGAGCTCCTCGATGTAGTAGGGGCTGAGCTGGAGCTTGGGCAGGCCCTCGTCATTGAGCACGATGACGAAGTCATCACCATACTTGTACACGAAGACGTCGGGGCTGACGTACTGGGTTTCACCCGAGCCGAAGCTCCTGCCGGGCATGGGGTCGAGCTGCCGGATAACCTCCAGATACTGCCCCAGCTCTTCCATGGAAATTCTGAACTTCCTGGCCAGGGGCTTGAACCGCTTCTTCTCCAGGTCCTCGAGGTGGTCGCGGACCAGGGAGACGAGGACCGGGTCGTCCTTGCCGAGCAGCTTGAGCTGCAGCAGCAGGCATTCCTCCACCGAACGGCTGCCCACGCCCACCGGGTCGAAATGCCTGATTCTTTCAAGGACCCGGCAGACCAGCTCCTGATCGACCTGCTTGGCCGTGGCAAGCTCCTCCAGGGTGGCCCGAAGATAGCCGTGCTCGTCCAGGTTGCCGATGATGTACTCGCCGACCTCGACCTCCAGATCTGAAAAGTCTGAAAGATGGAGCTGCCAGGAAAGATGGCTTTCCAGCGAGGGTTTGGAGGTCAGCCGGGCCTCGAAGGAAACCATCTCGTCCGGGACCTCGAACTCCCTGGCCTGCTTGGATGTGCTGGAGAAGGTCCCGAGATAGTCCTCCCAGTCGGCATTGCGCAGCAGCTCGGCCTGCTCGGATCCTACCTCTTTGAGGGTCTCGCGGATGCTTTCGGTCTCCTGCTTGGTCTCGACGCTGGTGTCCCTGGCCTCGACCTCGAGGCCTTCCTCCAGAAGGGGGTTCTCCAGGAGCTCCTTCTGCACGGTTTCCAGGAGCTCCAGCCGTGAGAGCTGCAGCAGCTTGATGGCCTGCTGCAGCTGCGGGGTCATGACCAGCTGCTGGGTCAGCTTGAGCTGTTGCCTGAGTTCAAGGACCATGGGCTTTATGCATCATATGTTTCCGAATGGTTCCCAACCTCTGTCGGTGCCTCTGTCGTGACGAAAATGTCCGATGTGGCGCGGCCGACGCCTATTGCATGTCTTGTGCCACAAGTCAGCCGCACTGTAAATGATCACATCCTGAATCTCTCACCAAGGTAGAGCTGACGGGCTCTGTCGTCGGCCACGACTTCCTCGGGGGAACCGCTCAGAATGATCTGCCCCTCGTAGACCAGGTAGGCCCGGTCGCAGATGCACAGTGTTTCCCGTACGTTGTGGTCTGAAATGAGCACACCGATCCCCCTGGACTTGAGACCGGCGACTATGACCTGGATGTCGTCCACGGCCAAAGGGTCGATACCGGCAAAGGGTTCGTCAAGAAGCATGAACTTCGGGTTGAGGATCAGGGCCCTGGCGATCTCAAGCCGCCGTCGTTCGCCACCGGAAAGGTGGATGGCCTTCTGCTTCCTGAGCCTTTCGATGCCCAGTTCCTCCAGCAGCCCGGCAGCCCGCTCCTCAACCTGCTTCCTGTCCAGGCCGCAGTACTCCAAAACCAGGCGCATGTTTTCTTCCACGGTCAGCTTCTTGAAAACCGAGCTCTCCTGGGGGAGATAGCTCATCCCCTGTCTGGCCCGCTCGTGCAGGGGCCAGCCCGTGATCTCGGTGTCGTCGACGTACACCCGTCCCATGGTCGGCCTGATGATCCCCACCAGCATGTAAAAGGTGGTGGTCTTGCCCGCTCCGTTGGGGCCGAGCAGACCCACCACCTCGCCCTGCTGCAGGGCCAGGCTCACGTCCCGCACCACATCGCGCTGGCCGTACTGCTTGTAGAGCCCTTCGGCCGCGAGCTTGTGCATCTACTGCTCCTCTCCGGGGGCGGGAGCGAAAAAAACAGCTTCGACCCGGGAACTTTCACCCCCCAGGATCTCACTCCGGTTGTCCTTGAGGGAAAAGGTGATCACCTCGCCGCTGATCATGTTCCTGCCGTCCTCGATCCTGGGGTTTCCCTCCATGCGCAGCGTCTCCTCCTGGACCATGTAGACAGCCCGCTGGCAGCGGCCCACCCGGCCCTGGTGGTCGAAGCTCACATCCCCTTCGGCAATGATCTTCTCGATCTTTTCCGTCTGGCCCGAGTCCGGCTGCACGCCGGTGATGCCGGCACCTTCAACGAACACCACCGTCAGCCGCTGGGACGCAAGCTCGAAATCGGGTCGTTCGACCCGCACGTTTCCGTTGAAGCGCACCGTGCGCTGGTCGTGCAGATACTCCATCCTGTCGGCGGTGATCACGGTTGACTCGGACCCCTGACCTCCCGCCTCCTGCTGCCCGCTGCAGGGAGAAATCAGCAACAGGGTCAGAAAGAGCCCCAGAAAAACCCCTGTCCTACTCATAGAGAGACTCCTGTGAAAACACGACCCGCACATTGCCGGAGGCCGTAATTCTTTGGGTGTCCAAAGCCAGACCGGCCTGCTCGCTGTCAAGCTCCATGCCCGGCCTTTTGACGTTCACATTGCCTGAAAAGACAACGATTTGATCGCTGCCCCGGTAGTCGAGCCGCTGGGACTGAAACACGTAGTCCTCGAACGTGGCTGTCACCTGGGGCCACAACCCGACCCTGTCCCTGGCCTGCTCCACCTCCCCAAGCGGCGCCTCGACCCTGACGGTCTGGTTCCCCTGGCCGGGAAAGAAGGTAAAACGGGGGCTGACAAGCCGGGCCAGGGACTGGTCCTTGACATACGTTGCCTGGTCTGCCGTGAGCTCCCATTGCAGCTCGCCGCCTTCTCCCTGGACGAGGTGCACCTCCTCCAGGGAGAGGTCCACCCCCACCCGGTCGACATCGACCTGAAGGTCTCCCTCCTCCTGGCTGAACAGGATCCAGGCCGCGAGCACGGCCGCCAGCAGAGCAGCCAGGAACCAGAAAGGTGCCCTTCGGCTCCTCACCCCTGCCATCGCTGCCACTGCTCATCGAGCTTGCCCTGGCAGGTGAGAAGGAAGCGGATGGCCTCGCGCACCGCACCACGCCCGCCCTGCCTGGTCGCAACCCAGGCGGCCAGGTCGAGTATCTCGGGCTGGGCATTGGCAACCGCCATGGGCAGCCCCACCTTCTGCATCACACCCGCATCCACCCAGTCGTCGCCAAGGTAGGCCACATTCTCAAAGGACACATTTCTCTTCCGGCACAGCTCTTCAAGAAGGGGAATCTTTTTGAGGTGGCCGGCATGGTACTCGGTCACACCCAGCTCGGTGACCCGGTTGCGCACGGCTTCGGAGTCCAGCCCCGAGATCACGGAGATCTCTATGCCGGCTGCCTGTGCCAGCTTGATGCCCAGGCCGTCCTGGACATGGAAGCGCTTGGAGATCCTTCCCTGATCGTCGTAGTAGAGGCCGCCGTCGGTCAGCACACCGTCCACGTCCAGAACCAGCATGACTATGCGCTTGGCACGTTCTTCAGCCCGCACGGGTCACCTCCCAGAGACGTGCCAGATGTGTGAGCAGACCTTCGAGACGTCCCAGTGGCCAGCTGTTCGGCCCGTCGCACAGGGCCCTGTCCGGATCTGGGTGGACCTCGAGGAAGACCCCGTCACACCCGGCCGCCACCGCCCCAGCTGCCAGAACCGGCACCATGTCGCGCTGGCCGCCGGAGCAGCTGCCGCCACCGCCGGGGAGCTGCACCGAGTGTGTTGCGTCGAAGACCACGGGGCAGCCCAGGCCCTTCATGATCGGGATGGAGCGGTGGTCCACCACCAGGTTGTTGTAACCGAACGTGGTGCCCCTCTCCGTCAGCCAGACCATGGACCCCCGGGCTGTGCGAAGCTTCTCCACAACCTGTCCCATGTCCCAGGGCGCCAGGAACTGCCCTTTCTTGACGTTGACGATGCATCCCGTCCCGGCAGCCGCCGAGAGCAGGTCGGTCTGTCTGCAGAGGAAGGCGGGGATCTGGATGACATCGGCCACCCGCGAAACCGCTTTTGCCTGCTCAGGATGGTGGATGTCCGTCAGCACGGCAAGCCCGCACTCCTGCTTGACCCTGGCCAGCCACTCAAGACCCTGGTCCAGGCCGGGTCCACGGAAGCTCGCGGCCGATGTCCTGTTGGCCTTGTCAAAAGAGCTCTTGAACACCGCGGCCATGCCGAGGCGTTCGGCGATCGCGGCGACCCCCCTGCCGACCTCAAGGCACAGCTCCAGGCTCTCCATGACACAGGGACCGGCAATGAAAAAGGGCGCCTTTTGGCTGGCCTGAAACAAGGTGGGTGCATCCATTTCTGTTCCCTGCTGCCTGTGCGGGTCATTCCTGTCGCGTCGGAGGCCGGGGCTGACGCCGAGGACACGGAATCGTCGCGGCCATCATGACCGCTTGCCGGAGCGGTGGTCCGCTGCCGCCCGGATGAACTCGCGGAACAAGGGGTGGGGACGCATGGGCAGCGACTTGAACTCGGGATGGAACTGGCAGCCCAAATACCAGGGATGGTCCTCGATCTCCACGATCTCGACCAGGGCCTCGTCAGGGGACTGGCCGCTGATGATCATGCCCTTGGCCTCCATGGACTCGACATACCCCACCTTGTTGAACTCGTAACGGTGGCGGTGACGCTCCTCCAGCTCCTCGGCCTGATAGGCCTCATATGCCCGGGTTTCTTTTTTCAGGATGCAGGGGTAGGCACCCAGCCGCATGGTCCCCCCCTTGTCGCTGTTCACGTCGCGCCGCTGCACGCACTGCCTTCGGTAGTCATACCACTCCTTGATCAGATAGATG
>CAZUBS010000038.1:0-10203 GCA_964618595.1 uncultured Desulfohalobiaceae bacterium | reverse complement strand
GGGCAGGATGTATAACTTGGCCAGAAACCACCACACCCCGGAGTAGACCGGACCGTGCAAGCCCGCGAGTAACACTGCCGTGGCCACGCTGCAGACCAGGATCATCTCCGCGTCCTCGGCCAGGAAGAACAGCCCGAAGCCCATGCCCGAGTACTTGGTGTGGAAACCGGCTGTGAGCTCGCTCACGGCCTCCGGCAGGTCGAAGGGAGCCCGGTTGGTCTCGGCCACCACGCAGGTAAAGAAGATGATGAAGGCCAGGGGCTGGGTCGCCGCATGCCACTGCCAGGGCCAGGCACCCTGGGTGGCCACGATGTCCACCAGATTGAGCGTGCCGTAGGTGAAGCAGATGGCCAGCAGGGAGAGCAGCAGGGGAACCTCGTAGGCCACGGATTGTGCCACGGACCGGGCCGCGCCCAGCAGCCCGTACTTGTTGTTCGACCCCCAGCCGGCCAGGCACAGGGCCAGGACGTTCAGGCCCGCAAAGGCCAGGATGACCAGCAGCCCCAGGTCGAGGTTGGAGCCGGTCACCGCGACCAGGTTCTGGTCGAAGGGTATGACCACGAACAGCACCAGCACCGGGGCAAAGGAGAGGATGGGTGCCATCCAGAACAACAGGCGGTCGGCGCCGTCGGGCATGAACAGCTGCTTCCCGACCAGCTTCAGCGCGTCCGCCAGGGGCTGCAGAATGCCGTGGGGGCCAACCTCGTAAGGGCCCGGCCTGCGCTGGATGTGACCTGCCACCTTGCGCTCGAGATAGACCAGGACCAGGCCGTTCAGCCCGATAAACCCGGCTATGGCCGCAATGGCCACAGCGATTCGAATCAGCTCAGCAGGGATAGACATAGGCGTCACGTCCTATCTGTCGATTTCAGGAATGACCATGTCCAGGCTTCCCAGAATGGCCACGGCATCGGGAATGAGAGTACCCCGGGCAGCTTCGGCAAAGAGGCTCAGGTTGGAGAACCCCGGGGCCCTCAGTTTGACCCGGTAGGGTGTGTTGGATCCGTCGCTGACCACGTGGACCCCGATCTTGCCCCTGGCCCCTTCCACGGCAAAGTACGTTTCGCCCTCCGGGCACTTCCACTTGGGCTTGGGCGACCCCTTGGGCAGGTGGTCCCCCTCGGGCAGGCTTGCAATGGCCTGCTCCACGATGCGCATGCTCTGCTCGATCTCCGCCATGCGCACCTTGTAGCGGCCCATGGCGTCGGTGGAGTCGTCGGTGGGGATCTCGAAGTCGAACCTGTCGTAGACCGAGTAGGGCTCTGCCCGGCGCACGTCGTAGCCCAGGCCCGACCCTCTGACCACCGGTCCGGTGGCCCCGTAGCGCCGGCACATCTCAACGGGCATGTGGCCGACGTCCTCGACCCTTTTGCGCAGGATGATGTTGTCCGTGACCAGGGCCTTGTACATGGGCAGGCGGCTGCGCAGGTGGGGGATGAACTCCGTGACGCCCTGGATGAACTCCGGGGTCACGTCGGCCTTAACCCCGCCCAGGCGGAAGGATGCATAGGTCAACCGGGAGCTGGTGACGATCTGCAACAGGTCCAGGATCCTCTCCCGGTCGTCAAAGGCGTACATGATGGGGGTGAAGGCCCCGAGGTCCAGAAGATAGGCCCCCCACCACAACAGGTGGGAGGTGATGCGGTTCAACTCGCAGGTGATGACCCGGATGTACTCGGCCCGCTCGGGCACCTCGATGCCGGCCAGCTTTTCCACCGCCCCCACCCAGGCCCAGTTCCAGGCCAGGGCGTGCAGGTAGTCCACCCGGCCCATGTTGGGCAGGTACTGGGTGTAGGTCTTCACCTCGCCCATCTTCTCGTGCATGCGGTGCAGATAGCCCAGCACCGGCTCTGCCCGGACAATGTACTCTCCCTCGAGCTCCAGGATCACCCTGAGGACCCCATGGGTCGACGGGTGCTGGGGCCCCATGTTCAGGACCATGGTGTCCTTGTCAGGGCCCGGCTCGAAAAGCCTGGTGTAAAAGTCCCCCGAGACCTGTTCCGTGAATGCTGTCTGTGTCATAACCGTTTCCGCGTAGATGGTCCGGTTGCCATTGTGGGCTGCCTGGTTACTCCCCGGCCTCTTCCTCCTGACCCTGCTGCTCTTCTTCGGCCCCGGCCTCCGCGCCGGCAAACAGGTCGAAGTCCGGGTCGCACTCCACGATATCGCCCGGGGCCATGAGGTCCTTGAGGGGCTTGCGTTTCTTGTCCTCCTTGACCAGGGGGTGGATGTCCTCCTCCGGGTCCAGAAGCAGGGGGATCAGGTTGGGATGTCCGGTAAAGACGACCCCGAAGAAGTCGTGCTGCTCCCGTTCGTGCCAGTCCGCCCCGCTGAAAACAGAGGATATGGAGGGCACCTCGGGCTTGTCGTGGGGGAGGAGCACACGCAGGGTGACCCGCTGCGTCGGCCCGAAGCGGTCGAAGTGGTAGACCACCAGGAAGCCGTCCGCAGTGTCCACCACGCTGACGTCCTCGATGAAGTAGTCCTCGTCGTAGAGGGCCTGAGCGGCCTGGAGGATGTCTTCGGGGGACAGGAAAACCGACCAGAACTGGCCGGTCTTTTCATAGGAGCACCTGGCCTTGCACTGTGTCGAGAGGCCCTCAAGCCATGCGTCGTTCATGCCTTCTCCACCTCCTCGGGCGTTGGCCACCAGCGCCGGCCGGTCATCTTTTCCTGGATCTGGAAGAGGCCTTCCAGCACTCCCTCGGGACGTGGGGGACAGCCAGGAACGTAGACATCCACCGGGATGAGCTCGTCCACGCCAAGGACGATGGAGTACTGGTCCTTGAAGGCGAACGGACCGCCGGAGATGGCGCAGTTGCCCATGGCCAGGACGAACTTGGGAGCGGGCATCTGCTCATAAAGCCTGACCACGGCCGGAGCCATCTTCTTGGTCACGGTCCCGGCCACGATCATCAGGTCGGACTGCCTGGCCGAGGGACGGAAGACCTCCGCCCCGAACCTGGCCATGTCGAACCTGGCCATGCCCATGGCCATCATCTCGATGGCGCAGCAGGCCAGGCCAAAGGTCATGGGCCACAGGGACATGGCCCGGCAGACATCGATGATCTTGTTGACCACCGGGATGTTGACGATCGGGTCACGGATCTCGTGACCGGGGGGCAGGACTAGATCTCTATCTTGCGCGGCCATGTAAACACCCCTTTAGCCCAGAAGTAGACCACTGACAGTGCGATGGGAAAAATGAAGATGAACACCTTGACAAAGGAAACAAACCCTCCGGCGTCGGGATAATACACAGCCACGGGGAAGAGGTAGAGAACGTCCACGTCCAGGGCCAGGAACAGGATGGCGTAGACATAGTAGTTGACGCCGAAGCGCATCCAGGAGCTTCCCTGCGGGCGCATGCCGCACTCGTAGGGCATACCCATGTCCCCCCCCTTGGCCTTGGGGGCGAGCAGAAAGGAGGCGATGAGGGGGCCGCCGGCAAAGAGCACGCCGGTAATCAGGAAAAGCAGGATGGCGAGATGGAGCCAGGTGAAGACCATAGCGAGCCTCGCTGCGGAGAAAGGTGTGAAAAAGAAGAGCGTTGGATCTTATGGGTCTTGGCTTTAAGCACAAATGAGAAATTTATGTCAAGCAAAATTTCCCAGTTTTTTCCAGCACATCGGGTCTCCCGGGGGCCCTGGAAGCTGCAGCTTGGCGGGGTTTCTGACCGTGAAAGCGTCCAGTGCACCGCCCTTTGCCAGAGAGTTATTCCGGCCTTCGTTTCGGCCTGATCCCGGGGCTTGGCGAACGGCGGGCCGACTCCTCGGCAACCAGAACCAGGACCCCAGCCAGGACCAGGCCTGCTCCGAGATATCCCGGGAGGGTAAAACGCTCCCCCCACCAGGCAAAGGCCAGGACCGCGGCGATGACCGGCTCCAGGGTGGCCACCACTGCTGCGCGGGAAGCCTCGACCTTCTTCAGCCCGACATAGTAGACGCTGTAGGCCCCATAGGTAGAAAACAGGGCCAGCACAGCCAGTGCCGCCCACCCGCTGGCCGGATAGAAGGAGAACTCGGCAAAGGGGAGCAGTCCCAGGGCCCCGACAGGCAGGGCATACAGGAAGATGGTCGGCGTGGTGTAGCGCTTCAGGTAGTGCTTGCCGAAAATGTAGTAGAGGGCATAGGTCAGCCCGGCCGTCAGGCCGCAGACAATCCCCAGCGGGGTGACTGCCAGACCGTCACCGCTTCCTTGCCGGCCATAGGCGACCCCGATCACGCCGAGCATGGTCAGCAGGATGCTGAGCAGCTTTCCCGGGGTCAGGGGCTCTCCAAGGACGACCCGCGACATCACAGCGACCCAGGCCGGAGCGGTGTAGAGCAGCACAGCGGCCAGCGCCGCCCCCCCAGTCTTCACCGCCACCTGGTAGGATCCATAAAAAAGGGACACCCCCAGCACACCGAACAGGAGGAACATGGGCAGGTCCTTCCTGGCCACCCGGACCTGACCCGTGGCCACGGCGTGACCGCCGAACAACACCCAGGCCAGCACCGCCCGCCAGAAAGCCACGGCCAGCGGCGTGGCCCCCCCGGCAAAGGCCAGCTTGGAGACCGGGCCGATCATGCCCCACAGGGCCGCCGCCATGAGAACGTAGACGTAGCCGTGCACCCGGCTGCTCCTGGTTTGTTTCCGGTCTCTCCGGCCACTTGCCGCACGTGACCGCATGCGCAGCCGCCCGGGTGCCCCCTTGGGCCGGTCTGCCGGGAGGCGGGAAGGCTACTCCTCGCGCTCCGGCTCCGCTGTCCCGGCATCTGCGAGCCCCATGTGCAGGCTCAGCCCCTCCACGACCCGCTCCAGCACGGCGTGCAGGTCGACAAAGCGCTGTTCCAGCGCCACAATGCGTTCTTCCTGAACCCGGCTGCGCGACTCGAGCTCCTCTTTCAGGGCCTCGAAGCCCGCTTCCAGACCACGGATCGATTCCGTGACCCCACCGGGCTCGAAATGCCCAGCCTCCTGTACCAGCGGCTTGTATTTCCTGTAGCCCTTCCACAACAGGGCCAGGCCCCTGCGCAGCTCTGCCTGGCCTGCCCTGAGCCTGTCCAACTCGGCCTCCCGGGAACTCTGGGCACACAGGGCCTCGGCCAGCCGTTCCAGGACCCTGGACTGGCTGACCATGAGCGAGGGGACCGGGTTCTCGCTCTGCAGGCTGAGCGAACCCGCGGCCGGGTCGGAGGCTTCTTCCTCCTGCTCCAGGACAACGCCCCTGGGGTACTCCCTGGCCAGCCTGCGCCCGATCTCCTCGGATGTCAGGTTCTGGTGCAGGCCCTCGACGATAAAGGAGAAGACCTGCAGGGCCGCCGGCTTGTACCGCCGCTTTCTGCCCTGCCCCACAAAGGGCAGGAAATCCTCGAACCGGTCCCTGTAGTAGCGGATGTTGCTCTCGGGGAGGTCGAGCTTTCGGGCGATTTCCTTGATGGTCAGCAGCTCCTCGGCCATGGACTCCTCCTGAAGGCCAGTGGTGAATGCGCATCGTCCGGTGCAGCCTGATCCGGGTATCTTTTCCACTCCCCGCTCCAAAGCGTCAAGCCGCATTTTCGGCTTCCCCGCAAAAGGCCCACCGTCACACCACTGGTCCGTACTGTCGTCACTCTCCTTCCTGACCCCAGGCCCGGCCGGTCTTGCGGAACAGGCACCTTCCAGGTTGCGAGATCTTCCCGGTGTGGTGGACTCACACCGCTGACTGCGCTTTGCTCAAGATTGGACACAAGAGGGGATTTCACAGCTCCACGTCATATATTGCTGGGGGTGAAACGTTTGAAGAGGTTACGGGAAAAAAATATTTTCTCAGTTTTTTTTCAACATATCACTATGAATTTATTGACAATACACGTGATCTCCCGGGAAAGGCAACGACCCGACCCGTCTCCCTTCGGGTTGCCTGAAGACGGCGAGTGCCGTAACTTGAGCAATGAAGGTTTTCTTTTGGGAAAACAGAGAAAGTGCCAAGTCCGGCATTGAGAAAATCAATCCTTCAGGAGATGCCACATGACTATCGACCCCGCCAAGGAAAAGGCCCGAGCCGACAAGAAGCTTGCAACCCTGAAGCTGAAGGAAGATCTTCCCTCCCCCCTGCTTGAGCTGATCTCCAGGACCATGGGGGCGCAGCACCAGCAGCGCCTCGACCATCCCTCCCCGACTGTTCTCCCGGAAGACCTGAACGACGAAGAACGGGTCCGCCAGGGCGTCCCCCTGCTGGAAAGAGAGCGGTTTCCTGTGGACCGCGCCCAGGCCACTGCCCTGTTCCACGACTTGTTGGAGATGCTCAAGGAGTCCGATCTGCCCCCCCTGCAGGCTGCTGCCGACCTCATACGTCAGGAGGTGCAGGATGGAGAGCTGGACCTGAACCAGGCCTTTGACCACTTCCTGGCCGGCGAGGACTCCTTTTTCCTGGAGTGGGCCCGGAAAACGCCCGAGGCACCAAGGGCCATGAGCTTTCTGGTCACCTCCTGCCTGTCTCCGGGCCTGGAAACCATTGCCGCCGACCTTGCACAGCACCTGAATGAAGAACAGGCCTGGAGCTTCGGCCACTGCCCGGTCTGCGGCAGCCTCCCCCTCATGGCCCGCCTGCTGAACAAGGAAGGAGCCCGCCACCTGACCTGCTCCTTCTGCCACACAGAGTACAGGGTCAAGCGTCTCAAGTGTCCCTTCTGCGACGAGGAGAACGCCGACAAGCTCAAGTACTTCAAGGCCGAAGGCGAGTCCGGCTACCAGGTCCACGTCTGTGACTCCTGCCACATGTACATCAAGACGGCTGATTTCCGCGATCTGGACAGGCCCACCCACCCCCTGCTGGACGACCTGGAGTCGCTGGCCCTGGACCTTTTGGCCCAGGAGCAGGGCTACATGCGGCCCTCGCTTTCAGCCTGGGGGTTTTGAGTGGGCGGCCAAGGACCCACGACCATCCCCTGCCGGCAGTACTATCACAAGGCCTGGCGGGAGATCGAGGACCTCGTCAGCCCCGAGGTCAGGATCGAGGTGCGCGTGGGCGACGCTCCCGCACGAATGCTCTGGGCCTACCCGTTTGAACTCGGCGACCTGGCCGCTGGGTTTGCCGCCAACCAGTGGTGCTCCCTGCAGGAGATTCCAAAGCTCTTGGAAACCGACGGCCGGCGCTTTGTCTTTGCCAGACGTTCCGCCCCATCCGGGGATGGGGGGCAAAGCCCGGCCACGGCTTCTCCAGACACAGTGGTCCGGGCCATGGGGGATTTCATCGAGGCCCCCGGGCTGTGGCACGGGACCGGGTGCTTCCACAGAGCGGCCCTGTTCGATCCAAGCTCCCGTTCCTTCGTCCACACCGCCGAAGACATTGGCCGTCACAACTGCATCGACCGCCTCAGGGGGTGGGCGCTTCGTACAGACACCTCTGTGGCCGGACTGGTCCTCTTTGTCTCCGCCCGGATGACTGCCAGCCTGCTGGAAAAATGCAGGCAGGCCGGTTTCCGGGTCGTGGTCAGCCGTTCCGCCGTGACCACGGCCAGCCTGGAGGCTGCCCAACAGCACGGGCTGACCCTGATCGGGTTTGCCCGCAATGCCCGGTTCACGGTCTTCAACGACCCCCTGTCATGGGTGTCCCTGTCACAGGAGCACGGTGATGGCTGACCGGAGATCCTCCCCAATGGCCGGCGTGGTCCTTGCCGGAGGAAAAAGTACGCGCCTGGGGCAGGACAAGGCCCGCATCAAGGTGGCAGGCCTGGAAATGCTGCACCGCACCGTGCAGCTGCTGTCATCGTTCACCTCCGAGCTCTGGGTGGTGGGTCGGGACCCTGGGCCCATGCTCCCCACCATCCGCTGGGCTTTGGACGAACGACCCGGTCTGGGGCCGGTGGGGGGGATCTGCACGGCGCTGCGCTGCACCCGCAAGCCCTGCCTGGTGCTGTCCTGCGACCTGCCTTTTCTGGACCGGGAAACCCTGGAGAACCTGGTGGGGCAAAGGGCAAAGCGCACCCCAGACCAGGTCATGACCACCTTCCAGCAGGTGGAGACGGGCTATATCGAGTCCCTGGTGGCCATCTACGAACCAGAGGCCCTGGGCCTCATGGAGGAGGCCGTGGGGCAGGGGATCTACAAGCTGAGCCGCATCTTCACCCCCGAGCGGCGCTGCCACATCCCCTACACCCACGACCAGGCCCTGCCCTTTTTCAACATCAACCATCCTGCCGAACTGGCCCTGATGCGCAAGCTGGCGGAGGCCTGATGGAGCTCACAAACGTACTCAAGGACGACCACGGCCGCAGCATCAACTACCTCAGGCTCTCGGTGACAGACCGCTGCAACCTGAGGTGCCGCTACTGCATGCCCCAGAAAAACTTCACCTTCCTGCCCCGCCAGGACATTCTCTCCTATGAGGAGATGCTGCAGATCATCACCGTTGCCGTCCAGCTCAAGATCAGCAAGCTGCGGCTCACTGGTGGGGAGCCCCTGGTGCGCCGGGACTTCATCGGGTTCCTGGGAAGAATCCGCCGCCTCCAGCCAGAAATGGACATCCGCCTGACCACCAACGGGACCCTGCTTGAAAAGTCCGTGCCCGCCCGGCGCGGCCTTGGCATCACCTGCGTGAATGTCTCCCTGGACACGCTCAAGGCGGAAAAGTTCGCCCAGATCACCGGCCGCGACCTGTTCCACCGGGTCTGGCGGGGCCTGGAGCTGGCCGTTGATCAAGGGCTGCGCCTCAAGATCAACGCCGTGGCCATGAAGGGGTTCAACCAGGAGGACCTGCCCGGGTTCATGGACCTGGCCAGGAAGTGGCCCGTTGACGTGCGCTTCATCGAGTTCATGCCCATAGGCGACAAGTGCCTGTGGGAGGAGCGTCACTTCTGGCCCGCCTCGGACATCCTGGCCCGGGCCGAAGAGCTGGCCACCCTGAGCCCCCTGGAAGACGCCGGGAAGACACACGGCCCGGCCAGGCTCTACACCATCGACGGGGGCAGGGGGCGGTTCGGGCTGATCACCCCAATGAGCTCCCACTTCTGCGGCAGCTGCAACCGGCTCAGGGTCACTGCTGACGGAAGGCTGCGCACCTGCCTTTTCTCTGAAACCGAGTACCGGCTGCGCCCCTTGCTGCGCTCCAGCAAGCTTGGGCCCGACAAACTGCTCACCGTGCTGCGGCTGGCCAGCCGCAGAAAACCAATCGGCCATGAAGTGATCGCCCGAGAGCTGCAAAAGGCCGGTACCCAGCCCCGCCGCGGCATGTCCGCCATCGGCGGATGAGCCACCGCACCAGAGGCCGCCATGGACCTCATTGACTACGAACGGCTCATCCAGTCCGAAGAGCTGGCCAGACGGCACATCGCCTCCTTTTGCTGGCCCGCCGGCAGCCCGTACTGCCCCAGGTGCCGCAACACCAAGGTGTACATGCTCTATGACGAGCGCATGCGCTGCTCCAGCTGCAAGTACACCTTCCACGACCTGAGCGGCCGCTGGATCAATGCCGGACGTCTGACCAGCCGGGACTGGATCCGCCAGCTCAAGCTCTTCGAGCTGGAGCTGACCATCCACAAGATGGCTTCGCAGCTCCGCCAGGCCTACAACACCATTTACAAGGCCGTGACCACCATCCGCATGGCTTTGCTGGCCCAGGCCCTGGACGGTTCGCGCATCCTGATGAGCCCCCTGGGAAGGGAGATCGGCTTCGACGGCACCCGGGCCACCCTGCGCACCACCCACAGCCCCATGGAGACCATCCCGGTCTTTGGGATCATCAAGCGCTCGGACTGGGTGTTCATCGACATCCTGCACCACTTGGAAGCCGAAACCGTGTTCCACTTCAACGTCAACTTCGGCCTCAAGCTGGAGCGCATGGGCAACATCATCTACACCGACCGCTACCAGCGCTACGACGCCCTGGTGCTCTGCGGGGACCAGCGCCTGCCCTACGACTACATCCGCCAACGCAAGAAGCGGGCCCTGGTGGACGTCCAGCTGAGCGGCTTCTGGAAGTTTGCCAAGCCCAGGCTGCAGCGTTTCAATGGCATCTCACCCCATCGTTTCCCCTTGTATCTCAAGGAGTTGGAGTTTCGTTACAACCACCGCCGGGACAACCTTTTCCCGCTCATGCTGCAGAGCCTGTGCGCGTTCGTGCCACGTGTTGAGCAATGACCTTTGTTTTGACCCCCCCACTGGATGCACTTAGGTTTACACTTGATATTCTTTCTTTGGAAAAGGCTTTTTTCGTGGTAGAAAAGTGGCATTCTCTTTTTT
>CAZUBS010000037.1:0-10347 GCA_964618595.1 uncultured Desulfohalobiaceae bacterium | reverse complement strand
CTGTGGGCGACTACCGGGCCGTGGTGGCAGAAATCAGCGGATCGGCCCACATGACCGGGATGCACAGGTTCTTCTGTGATCCCGACGACCCCTACCCCCAGGGGTTTCTGCTGTGAGCCCCACGCCAGAGCTCATTCTCTGCAATGCCGAGGTGCGGACCCAGGACCCCGGACAGCCGCGTGCCCGGGCCCTGGCCATAGCCGGCGGCCGCATCACCGCCGTGGGGGACGATGTCACCATCCTGGGGCTCGCCGGCAGGGGGACGCGTCGCCTCGATCTGGAAGGGCGTCTGGTCCTGCCCGGCTTCATGGACTCCCATTTTCATTTCTACGACTGGAGCCTCTACCAGGACCTGGCCGGGGTGAGCAGCTTCCAGGGGCTGGAAACCGCCCTGGCCGCCGCTGTTGCCCAAGAGGTGCCGGGGGGCTGGGTCCTGGGGCAGGGCTTCAACGAGACAGACTGGCCCGACGGACGCATCCCCGAGCGGGAGGATCTGGACCGGGTCACGGGGGATGTCCCCACCGTGATCTGGCGCTGCGACCTGCACCTGGCAGTGGCCAACACGGCCGCACTGGCCCGCGCGGGCCTGATTGGGGCAGGCATTGACGGGCCCGCCATCCCCGACCCCCCGGGAGGTGTCATCGCCCGGGACGGTACGGGACGCCCCACAGGGGTCCTCAGGGAGACGGCCATCAACCTGGTCAAGGACTGCATTCCGCAGGTCAGCGACGGGGAGCGGCTGCGGGCCATGGAGCAGGCCCAGGAGCGGCTGCATGCCTGCGGCATCACGGCGTTGCACGATCTGCGGCTCAAGGGGGAGCGGGACGCACCCAGGGCCATGCGGCTCTTCCAGCGCCTGGACCGCGAGGGGAGACTGGCCATGCGCACCTGGGTCAGCCTGCCCGGGGAGCGTCTGGACGAGGCCGTGGCCCTTGGTCTGACAGCTGGGTTCGGTAGTGAACGGCTGCGGCTGGGGCATGTCAAGTACTTTGCCGACGGGGGCATGGGGGCACGCACGGCCAGCGTGCTGGAGCCCTACCTGGACGCGGGGTGCGGCCTGAGCCAGATGGGGGTCGGGGAGAGCGCGGCGGTTTTGCGCACGGCCGAGCAGGCCGGTCTGGCAGTCATGATCCACGCTGTGGGCGACCGGGCAGTTTCCGAGGTCATCAGCGCCTTTGAGGTGCTCCAAGAGTGGCGGTCCTCACCCGAGGCCCGGGACGTGCCCAGCCCGCCCCTGATGCACCGCATCGACCACCTGCAGATGGTCAGGCCCCATGACCTGGCGCGCCTGGCGCGCCTGAAGGTCGCCGTGGGCATGCAGCCCAGCAACATGGTCCTGGACTTCAACCTCATCGACCGCTGCCTGGGCGACAAGGGCAGGTACGCCTACACCTTTCGCAGCGTGCTCGAGTCGGGCATACCCACCCTGTTCAACTCGGACTGCCCGGTCAGCGATCCCAGGCCGCTCATGGGCATCCACGCCCTGGTGACCCGGCAGCGCCCGGACTCCACCCCGGAAGGGGGCTGGTACCCGGAACAGCGCATCAGCGTGGAGCAGGCCGTGGCCGGGTACACCAGCACCCCCGCCCTGGCCTATGGCGTTGCGCAGCAGGGCAGGATAGGACCGGGGATGCTGGCGGACCTGGCCGTGCTGGACAGGAATATCTTCGCCATTGAGCCCCGAGAGATTCAGGCCGCCCGGGTGGACCTGACCCTGTTCAACGGCCGGATCGTGTACGAGCGACCCGGGGCCTGAAGGCCCCGGCAGAACCACGAGGTGTCCGTCATGACCTTTTCCCTGCCCGCCTACCTCCCCCCCGTCTTCGATGCCGAGCCCCTGCGCAGTGCGCCCACGGCAGTGTTCGAGCAGGCCCCTGCAGACGGGGTGGCCCCGGACAACTACCACGGCACGTCCATCTTCCCCGAGTACGTCCACCTGCAGCCGGGCCGTTGGGAGCTGATCCGCAACTCCCGCATGGACTGCGTCGTGGTGCTGCGGCCGGGGGGCGCTGTGGAGACGGTCGAGTTCCGGAGGCTGAACAAGGGCGACCTGGTGGCCGTGGGCCGCACCGAAGGCGGCCAGGAGGGCATCCTGGTGCACGACACCGGGTTTGCGGCCCAGGCAGGTGAGGTGGAGAAGTTCGCCTTCCGGACCCGCATCACCCGCGAGTCCTCATTTTCCATCGACTACGACACCATGTACGACCTGCTGCGCTTGGAGCGGGACAAGGGGCACATCGTCTGGGTGGCTGGTCCGGCCGTGGTCTTTGACTCTGACGCACGCAAGGCCTTTGTCCGGCTCATAGAGCAGGGGTTCGTGCACGGCCTGCTGGCGGGCAACGCCCTGGCGGCCCACGACATCGAAGCGGCCATGTTCCAGACCGCACTGGGCCAGGGCATCTACCACAAGGTCCCTGCCCGGTTGGGACACTACCACCATCTGGACGCCATCAACGCGGTGCGCCGGGCCGGCTCCATCCGGGGAGCCGTGGAGCAGGGGCTGATCCCGGACGGGGTCATGCGCGCCCTCGAAGAAAAAGGCGTCCCCTATGTGCTGGCCGGGTCCATCAGGGACGACGGCCCCCTGCCGGACGTGATCGGCGATGTGTACCAGGGGCAGGACGCCATGCGCCGGGTGGCCTCACGGGCCACAACCGTCATCACCCTGGCCACCCAGCTCCACTCCATCGCCACCGGCAACATGACGCCCTCCTACCAGGTCGACGCCGCGGGACGGGTCAGGCCGGTCTACTTCTTCTGCGTGGACATCTCCGAGTTTGCCGCGGACAAGCTGGCCAACCGCGGCTCCCTGACCGTGGCGGCTATTTTGACCAATGTGCAGGATTTCATCGTGACCTGTGCGCGCAATCTGACAAACGGCTGAGAATTGATTCTGGACTGCGTTGCCGCGGCCCGCTCAAATCCTCACGTATTGGTATACGCTGCGGTTTGAGCGCCCCCTTGCCACGGCGAAGCTGCAAGCGGAGCCCGGGTTGCCAGAATCAATTCTCAGCCGTTTGTCAGGCGGAATTGCGGGACTTGGGAATTGACTCGGAGAAGGAACCTGGTCCCGCGTAGCCGCGTGATGGCGGTTTGTCGGGGAGGCTTTTCTTGCTTCGAGCTTCGAGCCCTATTCTTCTTGCTTCGAGCTTCCAGCTTCGAGCTTCGAGCCAGGCGCAGCCGGTTCCCGCAGCCTCTTCCTGATCTCGGTCAGCTCGCGTTCCACCAGGGCCAGGATCTCGCCGTACTCCTGCTTCTGGTCCAGGAGGCGGCGGGCCCCTTCGATGGTCATGCCGCGTTCGTGCAGCAGGTGCTTGATGCGCCTGAGCAGGAGCATGTCCGCCTCGGAGTAGAGGCGCTGCCCCCGGAAGGTGCGCTCGGGCCTGAGCTGGTGGAACTCGCTTTCCCAGAAGCGAAGCACGTAGGGCTCCAGGCCGAGCTGCTCGGCGGCCTCCCCTATCTTGTGCTTCTTGCCGGGCGATTTGCTCACGGCCTCCTCCGGTCAGGATCTCTGAACAGGCAGCGCCTTGGTGAGCCCCTCGGCCAGGCTGTTGTGCACCTTGTCCACTTCCTTGTCCTTGAGCGTGCGCTGCGGGTGGCGGTAGGTCATGCGCAGGGTCAGGTTGTGCACCCCGGGATCCTCGGGCTGGTAGACATCCACCAGGGTGAACTCCTCGAGCAGGGCGGGGCGCAATGACGCAACGGCCTCCATCAGGGACTGCAGCCTGACCTCCTTGGGGGTGGCCAGGGTGAGGTCCCGGCGCACCGGTGGAAACTTGGGGAGGGCCTGGAAACAGACCCTGGACCGGGAGGAGCGCTCCCGCAGACGATCGAGGTCGAGCTCGGCCAGCCACAGGTCGTGACGCGGGTTGAACTCCTGGGCGATCCCGGGCTTGATCCGGCCCATGAAGCCGATGGAGCCGCCCTCCAGGGACAGGGACACCCCTGGATCCAGAAAGGGGTGGTCGTCCATGGCCTCGAATGTGGCCGCAGGCAGCGTGAAGGTTTCCAGGAGGTGCTCCACCAGGCCCTTGAGGTCGGAGTAGTCGCTGATCTGGTCCGGCCAGGGCCACCTTCCGGGGTGGCGCCGGCCATGCAGCAGGATGCCCAGCCTGGACTCTTCCCGGGCGGTGGTGTCCGAATCGGGGTCGGCAAAGAAGACGTGGGCCACCTCGAAGAGGCGCAGGTTCGCGTTCCCCTGCCCGGTGTTCTGCCGGACGTTGTGCAGCATGCCCGGCGCAAGCACCGTGCGCAGGGTGTCCTGGTCGCTGCTCAGGGGGTTGCAGATGGTGATCCTGTTCCCCGCAGGCAGATTCAGGGCATCGAGGTCGCTCCCCCCCACGAAGCTGTAGTTGATCGCTTCCAGCAGCCCCTGACCAACGGCCCAGGTCTTGACGTCCTGGATGAAGTCGAAGGGGTGGCGCTCGCCGGAAGGGGCTTCCAGGGGCTTGCTGACACGCGGCAGGTGCGTGGGGATGCGGTCCACGCCGAAGACCCGGGCAGTCTCCTCGAACAGGTCGACCTCCCGCTCCAGGTCCAGGCGGTAGCTCGGCGGGGTCACTGCCCACGCACCCTCGGCAGGGGCCACCTCACAGCCCAGGGAGGTCAGGGTTTCGCGGCAGAAGTCCTCGCTCAGCTCCAGGCCCAGGAGCTGGTTGCCGCGTTCCCTTCGAAAGCGCAGCCTGGGGGGAGCCCACGGCTTGGGCTCGTTTCTGGCGATGCCGGGGCGAAC
Source organism: uncultured Desulfohalobiaceae bacterium (assembly GCA_964618595.1). Taxonomy (GTDB): domain Bacteria; phylum Desulfobacterota; class Desulfovibrionia; order Desulfovibrionales; family CAZUBS01; genus CAZUBS01. The sequence goes on along the minus strand of CAZUBS010000037.1, from coordinate 5,615 downwards.
CGTGCCGCTGGAAAGCAGGGCCATGAGTGCGGCGGCCCGGTCCAGGGCCCGGGTCGAGCCGGGCTGGTCAACCCCACGCTCGAAGCGGAATGAGGCCTCGCTGGACAGGGCCAGGCGCCTGGCTGTCTTGCGCACGGTGCCGGGGTGGAACACGGCGCACTCCAGGAGCACCTCGCGGCTGTGGGGCTGGACCTCGCTGTTGGCCCCGCCCATGACCCCGGCCAGGGCCACGGGCTTTTCACCGTCCCAGATGAGCAGGTCCGTGTCTTCGAGCACCCGGTTCTGCCCGTCCAGCGTGAGCAGGGTCTGCCCTTTTGCGGCAGGGCCGACCCGGATGGTGTCCCCGGCGATGAGGGCACGGTCGAAGGCGTGCAGGGGCTGCCCCGTTTCCAGCAGGACGTAGTTGGTCACGTCCACGATGTTGTTGATGGGCCGCATCCCCGAGGCCGTGAGCCGGTAACGCATCCAGGCCGGGCTCGGACCCACGGTTATGTCGCTGATGAGCCTGGCCTGGTACAGGGGGCAGAGGTCTGGATCGTCGATATGGATGGCGACCTGGGACGGGCAGTCGGGACCGGACTCGCGCAGCGTGACCTCGGGGAGGCGCAGGGGGAGCCTGAAGGCGGTGGCCACCTCCCGGGCCAGACCGGTGATGCTCAGGCAGTCGGAGCGGTTGGGGGTGACCCCGATGTCCAGGACCACGGTGTCCAGGTCAAGTGCCTCCACCAGGGGGGTTCCGGGGAGCGCGTCCTGCTCGAGCACCATGATGCCGCTTGCATCCTCACCCAGTGCGAGCTCTTTCTCCGAGCAGATCATACCCAGAGACACCTGGCCGCGGATCTTGGTCTTTCGGATCACCCCGCCGGGGAGCTCGGTGCCGATGGCGGCCAGGGCCACGTTCTGTCCCGCGGCCACATTGGGGGCGCCGCAGACAATGGGCAGAGGCTCGTTGTTTCCAGGGTCGACCAGGCACAGGGAGAGTCGGTCGGCCTGGGGATGCGGGTCACACTGCACCACCCGCCCGACCACCACGCCGGACAGGTGGGCAAAGGGATTTTTTATCTCCTCCACCTCCAGGCCGAGCATGGTCAGCCGCTCGGCCAGGGCGTCGATCGGGACCTCAAAGGGGGTGAACTCGCGGAGCCATTTGGTGCTGCAGAGCATGGGTCTAACGTTCCTTACGTTGATCTGGAATGTACCGCGGACATGGCGTGGGTCAGGTTCGTCCTTTCTTGCAGCAAGGCGGCCGGCACGAAAACCCGGCCCATCGAATCAGGCGAACTGACGCAGAAAGCGGATATCGTTTTCAAAAAACATCCGCAGATCGCCGATGCCGTATTTGAGCATGGCCACGCGCTCAACGCCCAGGCCGAATGCAAAGCCGGTGTACTGCTCGGGGTCGTACCCCACAGCCTGGAACACGGCCGGGTCGATCATGCCGCAGCCCAGGATCTCAACCCAGCCGGTCTCCTTGCAGACCCGGCAGATCTGCCCCTGACAGGAACCCTCTCCAGCGCACATCACGCAGCTGATATCCACTTCGGCGCTGGGCTCTGTGAAAGGGAAGAAGCTGGGGCGGAAGCGCACCTTTGTCTCGGGCGTGAAAATCTGCTGCACAAACGAGGTCAGGGTTCCGCGCAGATCGGCCATGCTCACCCTTTCGTCGACCAGAAAGCCTTCGATCTGGTGGAACATCGGGGTGTGGGTCAGGTCGGCATCCCTGCGGTAGACTTTGCCGGGGGCGATGGCCGCCAGGGGCGGCTTGTGCTCGAGCATGGTCCGGATCTGAAGGGGGGAGGTGTGGGTCCGAAGGACGATGGAGTCGTCCACGTACAGGGTATCCTGCATGTCCCTGGCCGGGTGGTCCCGGGGGATGTTCAGGGCCTCGAAGTTGTAGAAGTCGTTCTCCACCTCGGGGCCGGTGACGACGTCGAACCCCAGCCCGGTGAAGACGTCGCATATCTCCCGGGTGACCAGGGTCACCGGGTGCAGGCCGCCACGCCAGGGGCGCCGCCCGGGAAGCGTGGGGTCGAAATGGGAGCGCTCGGTGCTGCGCTCCCGGCGCTCCAGCTCCCGGCGCTTGGCTTCGAGCAACTCCTGGAGACGCTCTTTGACCTCATTGGCCGTGCGTCCGGCCTGGGGGCGTTCCTCAGGGGGCAGGCCGGGCAAGGCGGTAAGCACCCCGGCCAGCTCGCCTTTGCGCCCCAGGAAGCGGACCCGTTGTTCCTCCACCTCGCCCGGGGACGCGGCCTCGGACAGGGCGGACTCGAAAGCGGGAACGAGGGACTGGAGCCGTTCGACGACTTCCCGGCCGGAAACGGACATCAATGCACCTGGGACTTGGCCAACTCCGTCAGCTTGGCGAAACCGGCCTTGTCATTCACGGCCAGGTCGGCCAGGACCTTTCGGTTCAGCTCCACCCCGGAAGTCTGCAGGCCGTTGATGAAACGGCTGTAAGACATGCCGTGCTCACGGGCCGCAGCATTGATGCGCACGATCCACAGACGACGGAAGTCACGCTTGCGGGCCTTGCGGTCGCGGTAGGCGTAGCTCAGCGATTTTTCGACAGCCTCCCGGGCAGTGCGGAAGAGCTTGCTCCGGCCGCCACGGAATCCCTTGGCCATCTTCAGGTATTTTTTGTGCCGCTGGTGGGCGGTCTTTCCTCTTTTGACTCGCATGACACTCTCCTTAAAAAGTTCGAAGTCCGAAGCTCGCAGTCGGAAGGAATAAAGGCTACATCAGGCTTGCAACGCCTGTTGGCAGTTCCTTTCCTTCGAGCTTCGAACTTCCGGCTTCCACCTCGCGCGGGCAGCGCGCGTTATACGTGGTAGGGCATCAGCCGACGGATGGCCTTCTCGTTGGCCGAGGCCACAGGGGCGTCCTGCCGCAGGTTGCGCTTCCGCTTGGGCGACTTCTTGGTCAGAATGTGCCGGTGGAAGGCCTTGCGGCGTCTGATCTTACCGGAGCCGGTCACCTTGAATCGCTTGGCCGTGCTCCTGTTGGTCTTTATCTTGGGCATATCTGGTCCTCCTGGTCCCCCGGACAGGCTGTGCCGGTCCGGTTCTCTCTGTCTGTAGTAAAACGTACCCGCCGCCGGCGCTGTAAAGCGCGGCGGCATCGCCCCTGGTCCAGGGGGCGCCTGCTCCTATTTCGGCGAAACGACCATGCTCATGGTCCGGCCCTCGAACTTGGGGACCTGATCCACCTTGGCTATCTCCTCCAGCTCCTGGCGAACCCGGGTCAGGATCTCCATGCCCTTGTCCTTGTGCACGATCTCCCGCCCCCGGAAAAAAACAGTCACCTTGCAACGGTCGCCGCCTTCAAGAAACCGCCGGATATGCCTGACCTTGGTCTGAAAATCGTGCTCGTCGGTCTTGGGCCTGAACTTGACCTCCTTGAGCTGGATCTGGACCTGCTTCTTGCGGGCTTCCTGCTGCTTCTTCTTCTGCTGGTACTGGTACTTGCCGTAGTCCATGATCCGACAGACCGGTGGCTCGGCCTTGGGGGCCACCTCCACGAGGTCCAGCCCCTGCTCCCCGGCCATGGCGACGGCCTCCCGCGTCGGCATGATGCCGAGCTGTGTACCGTCCTCGCCCACGACACGGACCTGGCTTGCCCTGATCTGAAGGTTCCGACGGGCACTAGTAGGTGAAGCTATAACGCATTCCTCCACGTTTGAAAGGTTCCTGACAGTCCTGCTGGATCAGTTCCACCACCTCGTCGAGGCCCCGCGACCCCAGGTTCTTTCCTTCCCGGAGCCGGACGTTCACTGTTGCAGCCTCAACCTCTTTCTCACCGACCACAAGCATGTAGGGGACCTTCTCCACCTGGGCCTCGCGAACCTTGTAGCCCAGCTTTTCGTTGCGCAGGTCGGCCTCCGCCCGGATGCCGGCTTTTTTGAGCACGCCCAGACACTTCTCGGCGTACTTGTTGTGGGCATCGGTGATGGTCAGCACCCTGGCCTGCTCCGGAGCCAGCCACGTGGGAAAGGCCCCGGCGTAGTGCTCGATCAGGATGCCCAGAAAACGCTCCAGAGAGCCGAAGATGACCCGGTGGAGCATTGCAGGGCGGTGGCGTTCGCCGTCCTGGCCCACGTATACCAAATCAAAACGCTCTGGCAAGGTGAAATCACACTGGATCGTGGAACATTGCCAGCGGCGGTTAAGCGCATCCTTGAGGATGACGTCGATCTTGGGTCCGTAAAAGGCGCCGTCGCCCTGGTTGATCTCATAGGGCAGACCCTCTGCCTCCAGGGCGCTGGTCAGGGCGGCGGTGGCCCGTTCCCAGTCCTGATCGGAGCCAATGGCCTTTTCCGGCCGGGTGGAGATCTCCAGCTCGTACTCGAAGCCGAACAGCCGGGTCATGTCCGTGACGAAGCGCAGGATGCCGACGATCTCCTCCTGGAGCTGGTCCGGGCGGCAGATGAGGTGGGCATCGTCCTGGGTGAACTGGCGTACCCGCAGGAGGCCGTGCAGCACGCCCGACTTTTCGTGCCGGTGCACCGTCCCAAGCTCGAAGTACCTGACGGGCAGGTCGCGGTAGCTGCGAACCCGGGACTTGTAGATGATCATGTGGGCCAGGCAGTTCATGGGTTTGATGCCGTAGGCCTGGTCCTCGATCTCGGTGAAGTACATGTTCTCGCGGTAGTTCTCGTAGTGGCCGGAACGCTCCCACATCTCGCGCTTGAGCATCTGCGGCCCCTGGACGATCTCGTAGCCGCGCCTGAGGTGCTCCTTCTTTTCGAAGTCCTCCAGGATGGTGCGCACCAGGGCGCCCTTGGGATGGTAGAAGACCATGCCCGGGCCCGCTTCCTCGGAAAAGCTGAACAGGTCGAGCTGGGGGCCCAGCCTGCGGTGGTCCCGGCGTTTGGCCTCCTCCAGCCGCTCCAGGTACTGCTTGAGGTCCTTGGGGGAGGGCCAGGCCGTGCCGTATATGCGCTGCAGCATGGGGTTGTTTTCGTCCCCCCGCCAGTAGGCCCCGGCCACCGAGGTCAGCTTGAAGGCCTTGATGAATCGGGTGCTGGGCACATGGGGCCCCCGGCACAGGTCCACGAAGTCGCCGTGGGAGTAAAGCGAGACAGTGTCGTCCTCCACCTGGTCCAGAAGCTCGAGCTTGTACTCCTCGCCCATGTCCTGAAAAATTCTGCGGGCCTCTTCCTTGGGGACCTCGCGCCTGACAAAGGTCTCGTCCCGGCCCACAGACCTGGCCATCTCCTTTTCAATGGCCTCCAGGTCCTCGGGTGTGAAGGGGCGCTCATAGTCGAAGTCGTAGTAGAAGCCGTTCTCGATATCCGGGCCAATGGTGACCTTGGCCGAGGGGAAGAGTCGTTTGACGGCCTCGGCCATGAGGTGGGCCGCGCTGTGGCGCAGGATGGACAAGCCTTCCGGGGAGTCCTCGGTCACGGGCTCCAGGTTCAGGCAGGTGGCGGGCACGGTGCGGTCCAGGTCATAGACCCGGCCGTTGCACCGGCAGGCCACGGTCTGTTTGCGCTTCTTTCCGCTGAGGACCTTGGACAGCACCTGCCCGAAGGTCTCTTCGGGCCCCGCATCGACCTGTGTGTCGTCAACCGTAACCTGCAAAAGCGTTCCCTCCCCAAAACATACACAACAAAAGAA
>CAZUBS010000036.1:0-10386 GCA_964618595.1 uncultured Desulfohalobiaceae bacterium | reverse complement strand
CAGCATCAGGATGATGCGCTTCGCCTCGTCTCGGTCCCAACCGTTGCGTCCCTTCATAGCTGAATCCTCAGTGCGGAATCCGTGCGACCTGGTCGGGTCGCAGTCGCCAGATCCGCTTCGTCCAAGGGTCGTAATCGCCGCGCTCCAGCTCGGCGTTTGTCGGGCAACGCTGGGTGCGCACGCGCACCAGGTCCCGATCGTGATCGACGCTGACCACCAGGCAGCGGACGGGGCAATTCGACTCATGCCCGACCACGTCGCCCCCCCCGAGCGTCTCCGAGGGGCGTCGCCCGCGCGACAGGCCCACGCCGCCGGTCAGCTTGTCCAGCAGCCCCCGCAGCCCCCACAGCCTGTTGCCGTGATACCAGCCGTCCTTCCCTCCGATATTGGCCACCACGGCCCAGAGCGCATCCGCAGAAACATCGACCCTCACCCTGTAGTTGCTCTGGAACACCGTGCCCCCGGCATAGGGCACATCCCCGCAGGCAACCCATTCAGGGACCTCCACGGCGCCGGCGTCCATCCAGCAGCTGGCAACCTGCATCTGCCTGGTGCTGTCGATGGCCCGGCGGATGGCCTCCCGGCAGGTCAGCAGCCGCTGGGGAATGATCTCCCTGATCCGGGTCTCCCGGCAGACCACCCGGCTGGACAGTCCTTCGGCCAGGGGGCGGGCCAGGGCCCCGGGGACCGGAGTGACCAGGTGGATCCAGTAGGAGCTGAGCCGCGGCGTGAGCACCGGCAGGGGGATGATGATCCGTTTGGGGAGTCCGGCCTCCTCGGCGTAGATGTCGAAAAGTTCCCTGTAGGACAGCACGTCCGGCCCGCCCACGTCATAGACCTGCCCCGCTGTCTCGGGATGGTCCAGGCAGCCGGTCAGGTAGCCGAGCACGTTGGAGATGGCGATAGGCTGGTTCTCTGTGCTGACCCACCGGGGGGTGGTCATGACCGGCAACCGCTCCACCAGGTAGCGCAGGATCTCGAAGGAGGCGCTTCCCGAGCCCATGATCATGGCCGCCCGGAGCACGGTCACCGGCACCCCTCCCGACTGCAGGATCTCCCCCACCTCGTGGCGGGAGCGCAGGTGCTTGCTCATGCCTTCCTGCTCACCCAGGCCGCTGAGGTAGATGAGGCGCGAAAGCCCCTCCTTTTCCGCTGCCCGGACCATGTTGTAGGCGGCCTGACGGTCCGCTGAGGCAAAGTCCTTACGCCCGGGCTCCATGGAGTGGACCAGGTAGTAGGCGGCCCGGCACCCGGCACAGGCCTCCTGCAGGGACGCCCGGTCGAGCACGTTGACGCTCACGGCCTCGAGGCGCTCGCGCCCGCCATAGGGCCTGCAGCGTATCTTTTCCGCGGAACGGCTCCCGGCCCTGACGCGAACTCCCTGGTCGAGCAGCATGGGGACCAGGCGGCCGCCCACATAACCGGTGGCCCCGAGGACCAGGACGGGTTGGTCCTCTCCTGTGTGCTGCATGACGTTCTCAGACATGGTTGCGCAGCCCCAGCTCGGCCGGGTGGGGATTGAGGTAGTGCTGGGAAAGCAGATAGGGTTGCTGGTACTTGCGCACGTAATGGTTGATCAGCGTGACCGGCACGATCAGGGGCACGTCCTCCCGGGCGTAGTGACCGATGACCTCCAGAAGCTCCTGCTTTTCATCGGCTGAGATATCTTTTTTGAAGTAGCCCATGAGGTGGTGCAGGACATTGACGTTCTTCTTGACCGTGCTCTTCAGGGCCGTGAGCTGCTGCATCTTCAGGTGGTACTCGGCCAGGACCTCCTCCAGGGGACGGCCCGGGGCATGGGCCACGATCCGGCCAAGCTCGGTGGCCCCCTTCTGGTTGTGGGCCATGAACAGCAGCTTGTGCCGGGCATGGAACTCCATCAGGTCCGCAAGGCTGGGAGCGTCGCGCAGGAACTCTTTCCAGCGTTTGGTAACGAAGATACGCTGGATGAAGTTCTCCCGCAGCCGCGCGTCGTGCAGCCGCCCCTCGTCCTCCACCGGCAGCAGGGGGAAGCGCTCCATGAACATCCTGGCCCAGATGCCCACCCCAACCGGCCTGGGCATACCCTGCTGCTCACTGTAGACCTTGACGTGGGACATGCCGCTGGAGGGGGAGCGGCTCTTGAACACGTAGCCGCACAGATCCTCCTGCTCCAGCTCATCCAGACGCCTGACCCCCCAGGCCTGCATGCGGTCGGTGTGGTCCACAGCGGTCTTCTGGGTCATCAGCCTGGGGGCATCCGGGTCCCCCACCAAGCGCATGGCCTCCCTGGGAATGGGCAGGCCGCACCCCACCTCGGGGCAGACCGGGACGAAATCGGCGTAGCGGCCCAGGGTGTCCCGCAGGTAACGGTCCAGCTTGTGCTGACCGTCGTAGCGCACATTCTCGCCCAGCAGGCAGGCGGAAATCCCAAGCTTGATTTTTTCCATTCTCACTCCGATTGAAGTGCATTTTTGCCTTTCTGCGCTCGACTTCCGCTTACCCTTCAGAGGCCTGATCAACAAGCGCACTTATGCGACAACATAGTACACAAAACCCAAAAGCACCAAGCTCCCCACCCGCAGGCTCTGGTTGTAGGTGATGAGGATCATTGCCAGTCGGGGTTTGAATATTCCGGCGTAGTACGGAAACTGGTGCCGGAAGGCCCGCATGGGTGAGGAGAGGACATTGCCAAGGATAAGGGCCAGCACCACCTCCTTGACCGTCAGCGTTCCCGCATCCAGCAGGGCCCCTGCCGTGGCCAGGCCGGCCGTGAACTCGGCTGTGATCTGCAGGACCATGATGCCCAGGGCCTCGGGCGGCAGCCAGGACAGGAAGGTCAGGTGCTCGCTGGTCGCTGTCTCCAGCAAAGAAAAGAACCCGGCACGGTTCAGGGCATAGATCGCGATGTAGATGGGCACGGTGTAGAGCAGGATCTTCCTGATCCTTTGCAGAAATCTCTCCCAGGTCTTGCCCACGATTCCCCGCCACCCCATGCCGGCCTGCTCGGGAAGCACGCAGCGCACGCATTCGTCAGGCCGCGGGGGCAGGGCCACCCGGGCCACGCAGAGGATGAACAGGGTGCGGAACAGGGCCGAGCCGATGGTCAGGCTCAGATAGGGCAGGGCCGCCTGCTGGATCATGGGAATGACGATAAAGGCCGTGGTCGGCAGGTGCAGAAAGTATGTCGGGAGGCTGTTGAACAGGTTGGAAAAGACCAGCTCCCGACGGGTGAGCCGTCCCGAGTCGTACGCCTCGGCCAGCATGGTGTTGGCCGTGACCCCTGAAAAAAAGGCCATGGAAAAGCTGGCCCCGGAGACATCCCGCAGGTGGCCGACCCGCACCAGGGGCGAGGCCACCCGGGCCACACCACGGGTCCAGTGCAGGGCTTCGATGAGATTGCCGACCAGCACCCCCACTGAGATGAGCAGGCAGAGCCGCAGCAGGGGGTAGCCCAACCCCTCCCAAAGCTCGCTCAGCCCCACTGCGCCATCCTTGCAGTGCTTGTGAGATCCTCACTGCTCATGATCGACTGGGAGTATTTGGATTTCGATATACAGTCAAGAAGATCAGCAGCATAGATACTTTTTAATAACCAGTGTCAAGTTATGTTCCAGCTGTCATCAGATATCCATTGCCAACCGGCCCAATCCCGGCTACCCGACCCATTGACCCCCGGCACAGAAACGAAATGCAGGACACACAGCACCACAACACATCCCACCGCCCTCCCCTGGTCTGGGTCAGCGCGGCTGAAACCTCCGCCGACATGCACGGGGCAGAGCTCATCGCCTCCCTCGAGCGCCAGGCCCCCCAGGTCGCAGTGCGGGGCATGGGGGGGCCGGCCATGCGCAGGCAGGCCTTCACTGCCGACTTCAGGTCCGAGCAGCTCTCCGTCATGGGCCTGACCGAGGTCATCGAGTTCCTGCCCCGCATTCTGAGGCTTCTCCGGCAGACCAGGCAGCGCCTGGCAGATCTGCGACCCGATGTTGTGGTGGTCATCGACTCCCCGGACTACCATTTCCGCATTGCCAGGGCAGCCCACAAGCTCGGCATACCCGTGGTCTACTACATCGCGCCCCAGGCCTGGGCCTGGCGCAAAGGCCGGGTCAGGTTCCTGCGCCGTTTCGTGGACAAGCTGCTGTGCATCCTGCCCTTTGAGCAGGAGTGGTTCCGGGAGCACGGCGTGGACACCGAGTTTGTCGGCCACCCTTTCATGGACCAGATCGACTTCCGGGAGCTGCGCACTCTCAACGTCTCCAAACAGCGCATCGCCCTGCTTCCGGGCAGTCGCATGAAGGAGGTCAAGGTCTTGCTGCCGCGTTTTGCCGAAGCGGCACGACTGCTGCTCGCACGCCACCCAGATCTCAGATTCGTCCTGGTGCAGGCCCCATCAATAGAAAAACCGGACATCCGGGCGCTGTGGCCCGCGGATCTGCCCCTCACGATCATCGAGGCGGCAGAGCGTTACCGGGAAATCCGGCGCAGCCGCGTGGCCCTTGCCGCATCAGGGACGGCAACCCTGGAGTGTGCCCTGCTGGGGACCCCAACGGTGGTGAGCTACGCGGTCTCCAGCTTGAGCTACCTGGTCGGCCGCCTGCTCATCAAGGTGCCCTTTATCGCCATGCCCAACCTCATCCTTGGCGAGCGGGTCTTTCCCGAGTACATCCAGCACCAGGCCACCGGGCCGGCCCTGGCCGGCCAGGTCTCCTCCTGGTTGCAGAACCCCGAAGAACTGGACACAATACATACAAAGCTTGAAACCCTCCCGGAAAGGCTCGGCCTGGGAGGGGCCTCGGACAACGCGGCCAGGGCCGTCCTGCAGCAAATACTCCCCAAAACCGGGCAATCGAAGGGACACCAGTCATGAAGCCTGTGCCATTTGCCGTCATCGGGGTGGGCCACCTGGGCGGTTTTCACGCCACACTGGCCGCACAGATCGAAAACATCGACCTCAGGGGGGTCTTTGACCTGGACCCTGCCCGTGCCCACGAGGTAGCCGGGGCCACCGGGACCAAGGCCTTTGACGACCTGGACCAGCTGCTGCACGAGGTGCAAGCCGTGAGCGTGGTGGTGCCCACCGCAGTGCACTACGAGGTGGCGGTCATGGCCCTGGAGCACGGCTGCCACGTGTTCATTGAAAAACCCATCACCCAGACCGTCGAGGAGGGGGCACGATTGGTCGAGCTGGCCGCGCACAAGGGCCTGAAGCTTCAGGTGGGGCATATCGAGCGCTTCAACCCCGCTTTTCTTTCCCTGAAGGAACGAACGCTGGAGCCGATGTTCATCGAGTCCCACCGCTTGGCCCAGTTCAACCCCCGGGGCACGGATGTCAGCGTCATCCTGGACCTGATGATCCATGACATCGACATCATCCTGACCCTGATCCACAGCCCCCTCTGCTCGGTGGATGCCTGCGGCGTGGCCGTGGTCTCCGAGGCCGAGGACATCGCCAACGTGCGCCTGGGTTTTGAAAGCGGGTGCGTGGCCAACATCACCTCCAGCCGGATCTCGGTCAACCCGATGCGCAAGATGCGCATGTTCCAGAAGAACATGTACATCGCCATGGATTTCCTCAAGAAGTCCTCCGAGATCTTAAGCCTCATTCCCGAGAACGCGCCCATGCCAAGCGGGTTCTCCATGACCGTGGACACCATCGGGGTGGGGGAGAAGAAAAAAAAGATCATCTATGAAAAGCCCGCCGCCCCCCAGATCAACTCCCTGCAGTACGAGCTGGAGACCTTTGCCCGCTGCATCCTGAAGGACACCCCCCCGGCAGTGACCGGCAGGGAGGCTGTCCGGGCCCTGGAGCTGGCCTCGGTCATCCTGAGCAAGATCAAGCGGCCCGGGGGGAGCGCCTGCGACCCCGGCACCTTCACCCTGTCCAACCCTTTTGGGTCCTGAAGCGGACCGCTTCCCCCGAGGATCTCCAGACCATGAGCTCCTGGCCTTTGAGCCTTCTGCTGGCGATCTTCGTCGTCCATTTCCTGGTCTTTTTCGGGCTGGCCCTGAAGCGCAGAACCACCACCCCAATCCTGCTCACCGGGACCTTTGTCCTGCTCATCGCTGCCACCTCGGTGCGCCTGTGGTGGCCGGACACGCAACTCTTCGGACACCTCCTCTCCAACTGGCTGCGGGCCGCAGCCTGGGCCCTGACCATCCCGGCCCTGGCCCTCTTTCTCCGAAACAAGCTCACGACGAAGGGTTGAAAAAAAATGCGCCGGCCCTTTTCAGGACCGGCGCATGGATTGTTGCGACGGCGTCGCTGCTACTTGAAGAACTCGAAGAACTCACTGTCCGGGGTGAGCACCAGCCTGGTCTTGTCCTTCAGGGACCGGCGGTAGGACTCCATGCTGCGGGTGAAGGAGTAGAACTCAGGGTCCCTGGACAGGGCCTGGGCATAGATGCTGGCCGCCTCAGCATCGCCCTGGCCGCGGATGACCTCTGCCTCGCGCCTGGCCTCGGCCAGCATCACGGCCCGGTCCTTCTCCACCGCCGCCCTGATCTTGGCCCCTTCCTCCCGGCCCTCGGAGCGGTACTGCTTGGCCTGGCGCTCACGCTCGGCCCGCATGCGCCCGAAGATGGCCTCCTGGTTCTCCTTGGGCAGGTCGGTGCGTTTGATGCGCACGTCCAGGATGTCGATGCCGTACTCGGCCAACAGGGTGTCCGACTTGGCCGTGACATCCTCCATGATCTGCGGGCGCTTTTCCGATATGATCTCGGTCATGGTGAACTTGCCCAGGGAGGCGCGCAGCTCAGAGTAGATGATCCCGTCGATGCGGGCAGTGGCCTGGGACACGGTGCGCACGGTCCTGTAGAAGAGCAGGGGGTCGACGATACGCCACCTGGAGTAGTTGTCCACCACCAGGTTTTTCTTGTCCTCGGTCAGGATCTCGGCCGGAATGGCGTCGTACTCGAGGACCCGGTGGTCAAAGGTGACCACGTTCTGGACAAAGGGGAGCTTGAAGTGCAGCCCCGGGTCCAGCGCCCCGCTGACCGGCTTTCCGAGCTGCAGCAGGATGGCCCGCTCCCGCTCGTCCACGGTGAAGAAGCACTGGCCGATGGCGAACAGCAGCACGAACAGGAAAATCAGGACTACGATGGGAGAACGTCTGGCAGCCATGTTACTTCTCCTCCTTGGAAGCGGGCCTGGCGCCCGTCCCTGCAGCCAGCCTGTCCAGCGGCAGGTAGGGAACGACCTGCCCCGCGGACTCGTCGCTGATGATGATCTTCTCCACCCCGCTGCTGGCCAGTATCTCTTCCATGGCCTCCAGGTACAGCCTCTTCCGGGTCACGTCCTTGGCCTTGCTGTACTCTTCGTACAGGGCCACGAAACGCGAGGACTCACCCTTGGCCTGGCGGACCAGGGACTCGGTGTAGGCCTCGGCCTCCTTGACCAGGGTGGCCACCTCGCCCCGCGTCCTGGGGATGAGATCGTTGCGGTAGGCCTCGGCCTCGTTGATGAACCTGCTCTTGTCCTCCTTGGCGCTGGCCACGTCCTTGAAGGCGTCGATGACCTGCCTGGGGGGGTGCACGTCCTGCATCTTGACCGCGACCACATTGATGCCGCTGCCATAGCGGTCCAGCACGTTCTGGAGCAGGTCGAGGGTGTCGTTCTGAATGGTCAGTTTGTCCGTGGTCAGGGCGGCGTCGATCTTGTTGTAGCCGATGACCTCGCGCATGGCCGCCTCGGCCGCGTCCTTGATGGTCTTTTGCGGGGCCAGGATGTTGAAGAGGTACTTTTCAGCATCCTTGATCTGGTACTGGACGATGAACTGCACATCCACGATGTTCTCGTCCCCGGTCATCATCTGCGCCTCTTCCACATTGCTGACCCCGATATCGATCTGCTGCACCTCGGCCACCATCAGCGTGGTCGCGCTCTCGATGGGGAACGGGAAGTGGTAGTGCGGCCCGGGCTGGGTGATGGCGTGCACGGCCCCGAAGCGCTGCACCACCCCCACCTCGCCTGGCGAGACGATGTAAAACCCCGTGGCCAGCCAGAGCAGGACCACCAGGGCGCCGACCAGCTGGAACACCCGCCCGCCGCCTCTGAAGCTCTTGAAACGTTCCAAAAGTTTTTCCAGATCGGGGCCCTGGGGATTGCCCCCGCCTCCACCACCACCGCCGCCACCTCCACCGGGTGGTGAATGCCGGCCACGCTTTTCCTGAAGCTTGTCCCAATCCCAGGTCATGATTGCACGATCCCTTGTGTTCGAGTGTTGTCGTTGATTCCGCCAGCGGGAGAGCTCCCGTGCGGCAATGCAAAGCTCAGGTGATATGTCAGATGACAAATGAGACGTGCGAACGTATCTGTCAAGGAAATGGGTGTCAATTGAGACTCCGGCCTTGCCCCCGTGACTCCCTGCCTTGTCAGTCGGTGTCATCTGCTCTATTTGTGTCCCCTTTAACGGTTCGCTGCTGTCAAGGGGAAGCGCGTGAAGGATATCAGACCGGGCATCTTCCGGGCCTACGACATCCGGGGGGTGGTGGACAGGGACCTCGACGGGGAGTGGGTCCGGCGCCTGGGACAGGCCCTGGGCACCTACTTTCTGGAAAAAGGGCACCGTCAGGCCGTGGTCGGGCACGACTGCCGCCACAGCTCCGCCGGGTACCAGCTGTGCATGGTGGGCGGCCTGCAGGCGGCAGGCCTGGACGTGGTCTTCCTGAACATGGTCCCCACCCCGGTCTTCTACTATGCGGTCAAGCGGCTGGGACGCAGGGCCGGGGTAATGATCACCGCCAGCCACAACCCTTCCGAGTTCAACGGGTTCAAGATCTGGGAGGGGGATGCCACCATCCACACCAGTGAAATCAGACGTGTCTACGAGATCATGCGCTCGGGCCGGTTTGCACACGGTGCCGGTCTTTGCAGCGAGCTGGACATCGCGCCCGGCTACCTGGAGGCCTTGAGTGCGCAAACCCGGCTGAATCGGCCCGTCAAGGTGGTGGTCGACGGCGGCAACGGCAGCGCGGGACTGGTCTGCGCCGAGCTGCTCCGCCGCGTCGGGGCGGAGGTGGTGCCCCTGTACTGCGAGCCGGACGGCGACTTCCCCAACCACCACCCCGATCCAACCGAGGCAGCCAACATTGCCGACCTCGGGCGGCTGGTCCGGGACGAGGGGGCCGACCTCGGGGTGGGGCTGGACGGCGACGGCGACCGGATCGGGGTCGTGGATGAGAACGGGGAGCTGCTCTACGGGGACCGGCTGCTGGCCATCTTCGCCCGGGAGGTGCTTGCAAAGCATCCCGGCGCAACCGTCATCGGCGAGGTCAAATGCTCCCACCTGCTGTACCGGGACATCGAGGCCCACGGCGGCTCGCCCCTGATGTGGAAGGCCGGCCACTCGCTCATCAAGGCCAAAATGCGTGACACCGGCGCCCTCCTGGCCGGGGAGATGAGCGGGCACATGTTCTTCGCCGACCGCTACCACGGGTACGACGACGCCCCCTACGCCGCCCAGCGACTGGTGGAGATCATGGGCCGGGAGCCGCACCGGCCCCTGAGCAGCTTTCTGGACGACTGGCCCCAGACCTTCACCACCCCTGAAATTCGCCTGGACTGCCCTGACGAGGTCAAGTTTTCGGTCGTGGAGCGGGCCCTGGAGCATTTCCGCGCCCGCTACCCCGTCACCGACGTGGACGGGGTCCGCATCACCTTTCCCGACGGCTGGGCCCTGGTCCGGGCCTCCAATACCCAGCCCGCGCTGGTGCTGCGCTTCGAGGCGGACTCAAGGCAGAGGCTCGCGGACATCCGTGCCATCGTGGACCCCCCCCTGGGGCTGTGGATCAGCGAAGCCCTGAGCAGTCTCCCGGCAGACCGTTGAAAAATCCCCGCTGGAACGAGAAGATCGATTCCGATTACGACAATGACAACAAGAAAGAGCTGTTTTCGGATCGAGTATTTCCTTTCTGGTAGGGGCGGTTGGCAACCGCCCTGCCTTTGTTCGGAATTCCGTGCCGGAACCAAGCCCCGGCAAAAGAAAGGGCGCATGCCATGCGCCCCTACCAGAATCAGGTTCTTCGACGTTCCGTGTGGAATTTTTTGATTTCATACTCCAGCCAGGGAAACCTTTGTCGGTTTGATAAGTTCCCTCCTAAAGGCTTGGAGTGGTGTTTCGTTGTCGTAATCGTAATCGGTCTTTTTCCAGTGATCGTTTGCTCGATCATGTTTTGAAAAGGCAGGGTTTCGTCCCTGCGGACGAGGTACTTTTTTGCTGGTCCAAAAAAGTACCCAAAAAAGGACCTGGGCCGGCTACGGTCCTTTATCGCCAGCCCCTGCGGGTGGAATCGAAATGTTGGATGCCTGCCGACCAAGCTCTCTTGGTTCGTTGCAATGTACTGAATCTCGTCGATTCCACAAAGGCTTCCTCCGGGTCTGGCGGGACCGCAGCAAGGCCCGAAAGG
>CAZUBS010000035.1:0-10390 GCA_964618595.1 uncultured Desulfohalobiaceae bacterium | reverse complement strand
ACGGTTGCAGCGTCAGCCATAGCTGTTCACCAGGGAACCGACCAGCAGGTTCCACCCATCCACCATCACGAAGAGCAGGATCTTGAAGGGCATGGAGATCATGATGGGCGGGAGCATCATCATGCCCATGGCCAAGAGGATGCTGGCCACGACCATGTCCAGGATGAGGAAGGGGATGTAGATGAGAAAGCCGATGGTGAAGCCGGTTTTGAGCTCGCTGATGAGAAAGGCCGGCAAAAGCAGGGTGGTGGGAACGTCCTCTTTGGTCTGAGGCTGCTCCAGGCCGGTGATGGAGTAAAAGATGGACAGGTCTTTTTCCCGGGTGTGCTTGAACAAAAAACCGCGTACCGGCTTTTCGGTCCTGACCAGGGCCTCTTTGTAGCCGATCTCCTCGTTGAGATAGGGCTGCAGGGCCTCATCGTTGATCTCTTTGCCGACCGGGAACATGATGACCACCGTCAGGAAGATGGCCAGGCTGGCCAAAACCTGGTTGGGCGGCATCTGCTGCGTGGCCAGGGCGTGGCGCAGGAAAGAGAAGACGATGATGATGCGGGTGAAGGATGTGGCCGTCAAAAGGATGGCCGGTGCGACCGACAAAACCGTGAGCAGAAAGAGGATCTCCAGCAGGACCGTAACCTTCTCCGGCTCGGCTTGACCCGCCCCGAGCTGGAGGGACAGGGAGGGCAGGACAGGGTCATCCTGTCCCAGCAGGGTTGTCGGTATCAGAATCAGCCCCGCCGTGATCAGGCTCAGGCCCAGCATGCTCCAGAAGCGAGGCAAAGGTTTCTTCCCGGGGTGTTTCATGGTCCGCTTGGATCTCCGTCAAGGTGGTGATCGAGCTCTCGGTGACGCCGATCAGGACCTTTTTATTCAAGAAGCGGACCACAGCAACAGACCTCTTGGGACCAAGGGAAAGCTGGCCCAGGAGCTCCAGCTCCCCTTGCCCGGGGAAGCGCAGCCCCGCGCGGGGTCCGAAACGCTTGATACCCCAGAAGGCAAGGAGAATCAGGGCCAGCAGAAAGAGCAGGGCCCCGGCCATTTTCAGGCTGGCCAGCCAGATGCTCATGGATGGGTCTGCCATGGTGGCGTTAGGCAAGCTGCTTGACCCTCTCGATGGGGCTGATGATGTCGGTCAGCCGTATTCCGAACTTTTCATTGATGACCACGGCTTCACCCCGGGCCACCAGCTTTCCGTTGACGAATATCTCAAGGGGTTCCCCCGCCAGCTTGTTCAGCTCGATGACCGAACCCTGTCCGAGCTGGAGCAGCTCGTTGACCAAAAGCTGTGTCCGGCCAAGCTCAGCTGATACGTTCAGGGGAATGTCCAGGATGAAGTCGAGGTCCCTTTTGGTCTTCTTGGCCGGGGACTCCCTGGAGGCCCTGGCCTCCTCTGTCAAATCTTTGAACTCCACGTCCTTGCTGCGCCCGTACCTGGAGGAGGTGTCCTTTCCATTCTTCAGCTTGGTTTCTTCCTCTTCGGCCAGGGCGCTGGCCCACTCCTCGGCCAGGGCCTCGTCGTCCTGCCCGTCATCGGGGGTCTGGGCGGTCTCCTGGTCCTCTTCCTGCTCTGACAAGGCAGCGGCCCACTCTTCAGCCAGCTTGTCCTGGTCCATATCGTTCTTGGTGTCTTCTGCAGCCATGTGTGCCTCGACGGTTTAGAAGTTGGTCTTTATCTCCTGCTGAACCTTGAAGGCCCGGTTGCCCTTGAGGTTTCCGGGGGAGCCGGTGAACTTGGGGATCCCTTCCACCTCTGCCAGGAGCTCGTCGTCCGTGTCGGAGTTGAGCAGCAGGATATCCCCCACCTCCAGATTGAGCAGCTGCCGTCCGGTGATTTCGGTGCTCCCGAGGCGGACCACCACCTCGATGGGTGTTTCAAGGAGCCGTTCCTTGAACCGGGCGATCCAGGCGTGGTCTATCTCCAGGCGTTCGGACTGGAAGGATGCGTAGAGCTTGGACCTGATGGGCTCGATGGTGGCGTAGGGCAGACAGAGAATGATCGAGCCGATGGCGTTCTCCAGCTCCACCTCGAAGGAAACGACCACCACCACGTCGCTGGGGGGGACGATGGTGGCGAACTGGGGGTTGATCTCCGTGCGCACGAACTCGATGGACACATCGTGCACCGGGCGCCAGGCCTCCTCCATGTTGGAGAGGATGATGGCCACGATGCGGTGGATGATGGTCTGCTCGATGGGCGTGAAATCGCGCCCCTCGATCTTGGGCTGGCTCCCGCTGCCGCCGAAGAAGTTCTCCACCAGGGCGAAGACCAGCCTGGTGTCCACCACCAGGATGGCATTGCCCCTGAGCGGCTCGATCTTGAAGATGTTGATGCTGGTGGGCACGGGCAAAGAGCGCATGAAGTCGCCGAACTTGGACATGTCGATGGAGATGGGGTTGACGTCGACCCGCTTGCGCAGCGCATTGGCCAGGGAGTTGGTGGCGTAGCGGGCAAAGCGGTCGTTGATGATCTCCAGCACCGGCATGCGGCCCCGGATGATCCGGTCCTGGTTGGCCAGATCAAAGGTGACCACCCCGCTGTCGTCCGCCTCTGCCTCTGCCTCGGTTTCGATCTCTCCGCCGCTCAAGCCCCGGAGGAGGGCATCCACCTCGTCCTGATTGAGAACTTTGCTCATGGTTGCTGCCTGTATGAATGCGTCTACTGATTACTGGACGACGAACTCCGTGAAATAGACCCGGAGAATGACCGGTTTTCCCAGGATCTTGTTCAGCCGCTCCACGATCTGCTTCTTGAGCAGGATCTTGTCTTCCACCCTGGACAGGTCATTGTAGGTCTTGCTGGACAAAAGCAGCAGGACCGTGTCCTTGATCTTAGGCAAGTTGCGTTCCAACTCGGCCACATCCTTCTCGCTGCGGACCTCGAACTCCATGGCCAGCTTCAGATAACGCCGCCCAAGGGGGTCGGCCAGATTGACCACAAAGGGCTCCAGGGCGAATGTCTGGATTTCCCCGGCTTCGGAGATCGGGGGGGCATCGGTCCGGGAAGCGTTGTCCGCCATGGGCGCGGGCCCTTCAGGCGCCAGATAGGTGTCGTAGGCCAGGTATCCCCCGGCGCCCAGGGCAACGACCACCAGGGCCAGCAGGCCCCACTTCAGGAGCCGTCCCTTCTTTCCGGACTTCGTGCCCTGCCCTTCCTGTCCGGTATCTTTTGCTTCGTCAGCCACGTCTGTTCTCCCGTGTTTAGAGATAGGTCCTGGCGTAGGGGGCGTTCTCGAGCAATATCTCCACCCGTCGGTTTCTGGCGCGCCCTTCTGGTGTATCGTTTGCGGCCAGCGGCCGCAACGGCCCGTATCCGGCCGCTGCCAGGATGTGCGGGTCCACGCCCTGGGCCAGGAGGTTGCTCAGCACTGCCAGGGCCCGTTCGGCGGAGAGCTCCATGTTGTCCACGGTGCGTCCCGGGATGCTGTCCGTATGTCCGGAAACAACAGTGGGGGCCGTGATGGCCGGGATGAGCATCCCGATCTGCTTGAGCACCACCTCGGCGGCCGGGGTCAGCTCCGACCCCCCGGATTCGAAGAGGATGCCTTCAGAGAGCACCAGGGCCACCCCTTCCGGTGTGGCCAGGATCTCCAGGTTTTCGTCCAGGGTGGAACGGTTGAGCTCCGGGGTGAGGACATCGTGTGGAAACAACAGGTCCTTGATGCGGTCCTGCTTCTCGATGACCTCCCAGGGGGGTTCCCTGAGTATCTTTTTGAGCAGGGAGAAGCGGTCCTCCATCTTCCCGGCCCCCGGAGAGGTCAAAAAACCGACTTTTTCCGTGAAGATGGTGAAGGCGTCGCCGATGATGCCCACGTCGAGGGTGGACATGCTCAGGATGAGCACGAAAAAGGTCAGCAGCAGGGTCACCAGGTCGGAGAAGGTGATCAGCCAGGAGCCGGAATCGATGCCACCGCCCTTTTTTCGGGATGCATTCCGTTTTCTGGCCATGGTCATTGCCTGCGCGGGGCCCTGTCCCGCTCGATGTCAAAGATGAAGTCCCGGTACATCAGTGGCCCGTCACGGTCTTTTCCCAGGGGGAAGAGCGAGCGCAGGTAGGGCTGCCTGGCGTAGTTGCGCTTGTCCAGGATCAGCTCCACACGCCGGTTCTTGCTGCGCCCCTCGGGGCTGGCGTTGGTGTACCTGGGTTCAAAGCGCCCGTGGGCCTCCATGCGCAGCATTTTCGGATCCATCCCCCCCTGGATCAGATAGGTATAGACGGCCTGTGTCCGGGACAGGGACAGGGCCCAGGAGGGGTTCAGGGCATCCCTGGGAGTGGCTGACCGGTATTCAAACCCCATCTCGTCCCGCAGGCTGGAGGTGTGGCCTGCAAGCAGCAACGGGAAACCAACCTCCAGAAGTGCCGGCAATATGCGATCGAGCAGGTTTCTGCCCTCATCCGTGAGCGTTGTCGCACCGGGTGCAAAGAGGACTTTGGAGTTGATGTTCAGAACCTGGACAAAGGCGTTGGACATGAAGTCCACATCCTTGCCGATGTCCTCCCAGACCAGCCCTTTGAGCGGGGCGAGGTCGCCGACCTCCTGCATGGGGCCCGGCTCTATGGCCCGCGGCCGATCCTGGGGCCTGGTGGTCAGCAGGTTGGAGGACTGCTGCCCCATGCCAAAGGTGCCGGTGACCGAGCCCAGGGCGATTTTCCTCTTCTCCTCGTCCAGCAGGGCGGACATGCTCACCAGGAGCACGAAAAAGGTCAGCATCAGGGTCATGAGATCGGAGAAGGTGATCAGCCAGGCAGGGGTGCCTTTTTTGGAACTCTTCTTTTTGGCCATGGCTCGCTGCCCCGTTCACGTCTCCCGTCTCTGGTTGGGAGGCAGGTAGCTGTTCAGCTTCTCCTCGATGATCCGGGGGTTCTCCCCCTTGGAGATGGACAGGATTCCCTCGGTGATCAGCTCCTTGACCAGCACCTCTTCCTTGCTCCGGGTGCGCAGCTTGCCAGCCATGGGGATGAAGACCAGGTTGGCCAGCACGGCACCGTAGAACGTGGTCAGCAGGGCCACGGCCATGGCCGGGCCGATGGTGCTGGGGTCGTTCATGGTCTGCAGCATCTGCACCAGGCCGATGACCGTGCCGATCATGCCCATGGCCGGGGCAAAGGCGCCCATCACGGTCATCAACTCGGCACCGGTTTCGTGCCTGTCCTCCAGGTAGGAGATCTCGGTCTCCAGGATCTCCTGGATGGTCTGGGGCTCGAGCCCGTCCACGGTCAGCTGCAGGCCTTTGCGCAAAAACGCGTCGTCGATCTCCTTGAGCAGTGGTTCCAGGGAAAGGATGCCTTCCCGGCGGGCCTTGTTTGCATACTCCAGGAAACGCTCGATCATGGTGGAGGGCTGCTCGTGGGAGGCGAAGAAGGTGTTCTTGATCACCCCCAGCATGCCGAGCATGTTGCGCAGGGGGTAGTTGACCAGGGTTGCGCCGATGGTGCCCCCGATAACGATGAGCACGGCCGGGATGGAGACGAAGATGAACGGGCTGCCGCCCATGACAATGGCCGAGACCACGAGCCCGAAAGCCAGGACGATGCCGATGACTGTGGCGAGATCCATAACAGGCCGGGTTCCTTATTTTCGTGGTCTGGGCCCGAAGATACGGGTCCCGATACGCACCAGTGTGGCCCCTTCTGCCACGGCATGGGCAAAGTCCTGGGTCATGCCCATGGACAGATGGGGAAGCTCGCGGTCGAGCATGGTTTCCAACCTCTCCTTCAGCCTTCGAAGCCTGGCGAACAAGGGGCGCGCCAGGCCGGGATCCTCGAAGTAGGGGGGCATGGTCATGAGGCCCTGCAGCTCCAGATGCGACAGCTGCAGGACCGACTCCACCAAAAAGGGCAGATCGGCTTCCGGGACCCCTCCCTTCTGCTCCTCCCCCGCCAGATTGACCTGGATGAGAACGGGCTGCGACACACCCCGGGTTTGCGCCCGTTTATGCAATGCCCGGGCCAGTTTCAGGGAGTCCACAGTGTGCACCAGGTGGTATGCGCCGGCCACGAACCGGGCCTTGTTGGTCTGCAACCTGCCGATGAAATGCCAGCGCAGGCCCAGGTCGGCAAGGTCCCGCTGTTTGAGCTGCGCCTCCTGGACATAGTTCTCCCCAAAGTCCAGCTGCCCGGCCTCCGCCAGGACCCGAATCCGTGCTGCAGGGTGGTGCTTGGACACGGCGACCAGGGACACGGATCCGGGGTCACGGCCGGCTTTGTGCACGGCCGTGGAAAGCCCCTGCAGCGTGTCCTGCCAGCGTTGGATGAGCGTGTGTTCCTTCATGGGGTGCGGCACAGGGCGCTCAAGCTGCCTGAACTCTCCATGATCCATAATCGGCCGATTATTTGGGATCTTAACATCACGGGCCGTGGTGCTCCCCGGGCCCTCGGAAGGTCGGGGCGGAAAACCGGAGCAGAGTGGTGACAGGAAACAAGGCCCATGCGGTGCGGCACAAGGGGCACATCACGGGGACCAGTGCCGTGGGGCGCAGTGGCCGTGACTCCCTCGCAGCTGCTACGCACCAAGGCCCAGAGAGGACATGAACCGGGCATCCCTGTCCCATTTGGGGCGCACCTTGACCCACAGGTTGAGGTTGACGCGGGTCTCGGTCAGCTCCTGAATCTCTATTCTGGACTGCTGCCCCACCCTTTTGAGCAACGAACCGCCCTTGCCGATGACCATGGGCTTGTGGGCCGCCCGGGCCACATAGATGATCGCTGAAACATGCACGATATTGCGGGCGGGATCCTCGGCCCAGTCCTCGATGTCGACAGCCACGGTGTATGGCAGCTCCTGGCCGAGGGCCAGAAAGAGCTTCTCCCGTATGATCTCGGACGCCATGAAGCGCAGCGGCATGGTGGAGATCTGGTCCTCGGGGTAATAGCAAGGGCCCTGGGGCAGGAGTCTTATGACTGCTTCGAGCAGTGGCTGGACCCCCTCTCCCCTGGTGGCTGACACAGTGTGGACCTCGAGGCGGGGAAAGGCCTGATTCAGCTCCTGCAGCACGGGGAGCAGGGCCTGCTTGTCCTTGAGACGGTCGATCTTGTTCAGGGCGACGACCAGGGGCAGTCCCGAGTCCTGCAGCCGGGATCGGATATGGCCGAGATCGCGCTGCAGCAGGTGTGGTTTGTCGGCATAGAGGGAGGCATCGAGCAGCAGGAGCACGGCATCGGCGCCATACAGGGCCTGCCAGGCAGACTCGACCAGAAAGCGGTTCAGGGCCTTTCTGCTCTGGTGCACGCCGGGAGTGTCCAGAAAGACCACCTGGGCATCGTCCCGGGTGAAGATCCCGCTGATGCGGTTTCTGGTGGTCTGGGGCTTGGGGGTGACAATGGCCACCTTCTGCCCCAGCAGCTGGTTGAGCAGGGTGGACTTGCCCGCATTGGGCGGACCGATGATGGCCACGACCCCGCTTTTATGCGACCCGGCCCCGTGGGTCCCGGTCGTGCCGGAGATGTCGGAATTCATGAATGCACCATGTGAGTCGCACCCTTGCCCCGGGTTTTCGGTCGGCCGGACTTGACGGGTCACCATCCCGGACCCATTACACCCCGTGAGGTTCGCTGCCGCAGCCGACATGGCCGGGCTCGAACTGTGCACACAAGCCGGGGGCCTTGTAAAGAGACAGGCCCCCGCTGCCGGCAAAATTTTTTGCAGGCCGGGAAAGACAGCGTGAAAGTGCGGCCCGCCTGCGGGGACGTCAGGAGCTTGATCGACCTGAGGCCGTTTCCGAAGGCAGTTCCGTTACCCCCGAACACCCTCCAGGGCCAGGAAACTTTCCTTGCACTGCCCCTGGGCAATCGTTATAGCCGCGAACATTATGAGCAAGAATCTGATTATCGTCGAGTCGCCGGCCAAGGTGCGGACCATCAAAAAGTTCCTGGGGCCGGAGTATCTGGTCGAAGCATCTGTAGGACACGTGCGCGATCTGCCCCACAACACCATGGGTGTGGACGAGGAGCACGATTTCACCCCCCACTACCAGGTCATCTCCGGCAAAAACAAGGTGGTCAACAAGCTCAAGAGCGCGGCTTCCAAGGCTGACCAGGTCTATCTGGCCCCTGACCCGGACCGGGAGGGCGAGGCCATTGCCTGGCACGTTTCCGAGCTGATCAAGGGCAAGAACAACAACCTGCGCCGCATCCAGTTCAACGAGATCACCCCGCGCGCGGTCCGGGAGGCCCTCGAGCATCCCCGCCCCCTTGACGAGAAGCTCTTTCATTCCCAGCAGGCCAGGCGCATCCTGGACAGGCTGGTCGGGTACAAGGTCTCCCCTTTGCTCTGGCAGAAGGTCAAGCGCGGTATCTCTGCGGGCCGGGTCCAGTCCGTGGCGCTGCGCCTGATCGTTGAGCGGGAGAAGGAGCGGCAGGTCTTCGTGCCCCAGGAGTACTGGCTCTTCAAGGCCAGGGTGGAGGGTGAGCCGGGCTCTGACTTCACCCTCGACCTGTGGAAGGTCAAGGGCAAAAAGCCCGAGGTGGCGGACCTGGCGGCAGCCGAAACCCTTGAAGCCGAGGTTCGCGAAGCCGGTTTCACAGTGGAGCAGGTGCAGGAGAAGGAGCGCAGCAGACATGCCAAGCCCCCCTACATCACCTCCACGCTGCAGCAGGATGCAGCCAACCGCCTCCACTTCTCGGCCAAGAAGACCATGACCCTGGCCCAGCGTCTCTATGAGGGCCTTGAGCTGGGTGACCTGGGTACGGTGGCCCTGATCACCTACATGCGCACGGATTCGTTCAGGGTGGCCAACGAGGCCCGGGACGCAGCCCGGGAGTGGATCGGTCAGAACCTGGGGCCGGAGTACGTGCCGGAAAAGCCCAATGCCTACCGGTCCAAGGGCGCGGCCCAGGACGCCCACGAAGCAGTCCGCCCGGTGGACGTGACCCTGACGCCGGAAATGGTCAAGAGCCATCTCTCCAGGGATCTGCTCCGCCTCTACACCCTCATCTGGAGACGCTTCGTGGCCTCACAGATGGCCCCGGCGCGTTTCTGGGACACGGTGGTCACGGTGCGTTCGGCCACCACCCAGTGGCGGGCCAAGGGGGAGAGGATCATCTTTCCGGGGTTCATGAAGGTCTACCAGACAGAAGCCCAGCAGGAGGTGGTCCTGCCACGGCTCACCAAAGACCAGCCCCTTGATCTGCTGGAGCTCAGCAAAGAGCAGAAGTTCACCCAGCCTCCGCCGCGCTTCTCCGAGGCCTCCCTGGTGCGCAGCCTGGAAGAAAAAGGCATCGGCCGCCCCTCCACCTACGCCCAGATCATCTCCACCCTGCAGGACAGGGAGTATGTGCGGCTCGAAAGCAGGGCCTTCGTGCCCACAGAGCTCGGGTTCACGGTCTGCGACCTGCTGTTGGCACACTTCCCCAGATTCATGGACTACGGTTTCACCGCGGACATGGAGAAGAGCCTGGACCAGGTGGCCGAGGGAAACACTGACTGGGTCGGACTGCTCAAGGGGTTTGCCCGTGAGTTCGATCCCGCCCTGGAAAAGGCCAAGTCGGAGATGGCCGCTGTCAAGGGCGGCAAGGAGACGGACATCTCCTGCCAGGTCTGCGGCCGTCCCATGGTCATCAAGTTCGGGCGGCAGGGGGAGTTCCTGGCCTGCTCCGGATATCCGGAGTGCACCAACACCTCGAACTTCGTGCGGGACGAGCAGGGAACCATCCAGATCGTGCAGCCCGATCCCCTGGAACTGCAGAAGGTGGGGACCTGCCCGGAATGCGGTCGCGACCTGGTGGTCAAGCGCTCCCGTACCGGGAGCCGGTTCATCGCCTGCACCGGGTACCCGGAGTGCCGGCACACGGAGTCCTTCACCACTGGCGTGGCCTGCCCGCAGGAGGACTGCCCCGGGGAGCTGGTGGAGAAGAGCTCCAAGCGGGGCAAGGTCTTCTACGCCTGCAACCAGTTCCCCAAGTGTCAGTACGCTGTCTGGGACTGGCCCGTAGCCGAACCCTGCCCAACCTGCGGTTCCCCCGTCCTGGTCAGAAAGAGCACCAAGTCCGGGGAGCGCATCGCCTGCCCCAGAAAAGGCTGCCGCTACTCCCGCAAGGCGGAGTAAAAGTTGGAAGTTCGAAGTCGGAAGCTTGAAGCAAGAGTGAAGAGCTGAAAGCAAGAATCAACAGAAGTTCGGGCGAAAGGGCGTTTTCCCCTTGTCGGAATCCTGATCGAAGCTTTTCAAACCAGTGCAACCGGCACAACTGTGTTCCCGCGTTCTTGGCGATGACTTCCTTCTCTGCTGTGCCGGTTTGTGGGCCGGGCGAGCCGCGGGAAAAAATTTCAAATCTCAAATTTGAAAGCAGTCCCCCCGTACGTCCCCTTTCATGCGCTCATATTCTTCACGGTCGATCTCTCCCCGGGCGTAGCGTTTGACTAGGACATCCCGGGCCGTTGGCTGGCGGGGCCGGTCG
>CAZUBS010000034.1:0-10484 GCA_964618595.1 uncultured Desulfohalobiaceae bacterium | reverse complement strand
CCCCAGGTCCTTTTTTGGGTACTTTTTTGGACCAGCAAAAAAGTACCTCGTCCCGAAGGGACGAAATCCTTCCTTTTCAATGCATTACAAAGAGTTCAATCAAACTGGCAATCGAATCCCCGGACACAATCTCCTATAAATCCATACAGTATGTCTAAGAATCATATTTTTCCATCGCCCGCTTGAACCCCGGGGCCGACCGTTCGATCACCTTGGCGTCCACGCAAAAGGTCAGCCTGAAATACCCGGGGGTCCCGAAGCCTGTCCCCGGTACGGCCAGGATGCGCTCCTGCTGCAGGGTCTGCACAAAGGCCACGTCGTCGCCTCCGGGGGCCTGGGGGAAGACGTAGAACGCCCCTTTGGGCCTGGTGAAGGTGTACCCCGCCTCCTCCAGCACCGTGACCATGGCCCGGCGCCGCTCCCTGTAGACCGAGACATCCACCTCGGCCTGCATGGCGCTGTCCAGGATCAGCTGCCCCACGGCAGGGGCGTTGACATAGCCCAGGATGCGGTTGGTGAAGACCAGCCCGTTCATGACCTCCGACCGCTCTTCCATGGCGGGGTTGAGCAGCACGAACCCTATGCGCTCACCGGCCAGGGAAAGGTTCTTGGAAAACGAGCTGACCACGACGCTGTAAGGGTAGAGAGGCAGGATGGACGGGACCTTCACCCCTTCGAAGGTCAAAAAGCGGTAGGGTTCGTCAGAGACCAGAAAGATGGGCCGCCCGAACTCCCGGCTCTTGTCCTCGAGCAGCTTGGAGAGCGCTCTGAGCTCGTGCTCCTCATAGACCTGGCCGGAGGGGTTGTTGGGGGAGTTGATGAGCACGATCCTGGTCTTTTCGTTCAGGGCCCTGGCCATGGCCTCCAGGTCCAGGCGAAAGGTCAGGGGCTCCGTGGGCACGGGGACCAGCCTGGCCCCGTGGTTCTGGGCGTAGAACCCGTACTCCACGAAGTAGGGGGCAGGGCAGGCAATCTCCTCGCCGGGCTCCATCACGGCCCGAAACAGGGCGTTCAACCCACCTGCCGCACCACAGGTCAGGATGCAGTCGCCAGCCGCAACCTCCACGCCCTGCTCGCGTGAAAGCCTTGCGGCCAGATGCTCCCGCACCTGGGGATACCCGTTGTTGGGCATGTACCCAAAGGCAAACGGGCGGCCGCTCTGGTCCGCGATCCTCCTGAGCCCCTGCCCCACCTCGGGCGGTGGAGGGAGGTCCGGGTTGCCCAGGCTGAAATCATAGACGTTCTCCTCGCCGAACTGCTCCTTGAGCTCGCGCCCAGTCTCGAACATCTTCCTGATCCAGGAGGACCGTTCCAGGCTGGCGGCAACCTGTGTCGACAAAAGCCCCATCGTCATCTCCCATGTTTCTATGATTTAAACAGCCGAAGATCCACGGCTCATCGATCAGGGATACAGCGGCAGAGCGTATCCATTCCCTGATCCCTCTCCCGCAAACTGGACCCACCTCTTGCTTCAAGCTTCCAGCTTCCAGCTTCTATGGTATCTCCAACCCCTGACGGCGGTACTCGTTGAGCTTGTTGCGCAAGGTGCGCACGGAGATCCCGAGCAGGTCGGCCGCCTTGGTCCTGTTGCCCTGGGTGTGTCCCAGGCCCTTCAGGATCATGTGCTTCTCCACCTCGGAGAGGGGTTGGACTTCCTGCTCCTTTCCGGGAGGTGGCCCTGCCGGCCCCTCCGGGCCCGGGCCCGGCCCGCCGGCAGCTGCCTGCGGCTGCTGCCCCAGCTCGTCCAGCTCCAGCCCCTGCCCGTCGAGGAGAAAGTGCCGCCGCCTGATGGTTCCCGCCCCTGACAGGAGCACGGCCCGCTCCATGAGGTTCTGCAGCTCCCGCACATTGCCCGGCCAGTCGTACTCCTCCAGCCAGCGCAGCGCCCCGGTCGAGAAGCTGAGGCTTTCCACCGAGTACTGGCGGCAGAAACGGCGCATGAAATGCTCGGCCAGCAGCAGCACGTCCTTTCCACGTTCCCTGAGCGGGGGCAGGGTCAGCGGAATGACGTTGAGCCGGTAGAACAGGTCCTGCCTGAACCGTCCCTCCTGCACGCATCCCCCCAGGTCCCGGTTGGTGGTGGCCAGGACCCTGACGTCCACCCCGACTGTCTCGGTGCCCCCGACCCGGTCGATCTCCCCTTCCTGGAGGACGCGGAGCAGCTTGGCCTGCAGGGACAGGTCCATCTCCGAGATCTCGTCCAGGAGCAGGGCCCCCCGGTCGGCCAGCTCGAAACGGCCGAGCTTTCGGGCCACCGCCCCGGTGAAGGCGCCCCTTTCGTGGCCGAAGAGCTCGCTCTCCAGCAGGTGCTCCGGCAGGGCGGCGCAGTTGACCGCGATGAACATCCCGTCTGTCCGGTCGCTGTGCTCGTGGATGTAACGGGCAAAGAGCTCCTTGCCCGTGCCCGACTCCCCGGAGATGAGGATGGTCGCCTTTGAAGGGGCCACACGCCGAGCCAGGGCCAATGCCTTTTGCATCACCGGGTGCTGACCGATGATGGCGTGGCCACGGGCTGGAGCAGGAGGGACGGGTTGTGTGGGTGGAGACTGAATCTCTTTCTCCCGGGCGGGGAGAACCGCCTGGATCTTCTCCCAGGTCAGGGGTGCCAGCCAGTAGTCCCTGGCCCCCAGCTCCATGAGCTGCCGCGCTTCCTGTGCGGACCCCTTGTCCGCGAAGACAAAGACCTCCGGGCCGGGCTCCTTGCGCCGGGACAGGGCCTTGAGCAGCTCCGAGGCCCGGTACCCCGGCAGGCTCGGCTCGGTAAACACGGCCACGGGCCCGCGGCGCTCGATATAGGACAGGGCCCCCTGAAGGCTCTCCACCAGCCCGGCCTCCACACCGGCCTCCCTGAGCCTCGGGAACAGGGCTGTCGCCGCTGTCGAACGGCCCACGAAAAGAAGATTCTGCGATACCATGTGCTGCTTCTTATACTGGAAGGGCTTGGTTTCGCAACAAAACCCTGCTCTTGTGCCACTGCCAGGGGCACTGCGCCCCCCTGGGACGCTGCCGGCACGGGCAAAATACCGGCACAATCCGTTCAGCTCCCCCGTTCAGGCCTGGTGACTGCTGTCTGTTCAGAACGCAGGTGCGAATATAGAGCGGACCATGCACTTGTCAAAGGCCTGGAAAGACCTGTACGCAGTGGCATCAAGAAACAGTGCGTGAGCTGCCGCCCACAGCCTCCGGGAACATGAACCACGGCACGGTCCGGCACACGCACACGCTCCCACGCTATCCGGCCACCTGCCACAGCAGGTCCGCTCAAAGGAAAGACAGTGACCAGAAAGGTTTTAGAGATACTCGAACAGGTGGCCAGGGGAGAGCTCGAGCCGGCAACGGCCCTGGAATCCATCCAGTGCGAACCCTTTGTGCAGCTTGCCGAGGGGATTTCCCTGGATCTGCACCGCGAGGTTCGAACCGGGCAGGGCGAGGTCGTGCTCGGCCTCAGGAAAAGCCCTGGCCAGCTTGTCGAAGCCGTGCGGGGGCTTTCGGGAAAGCAGCGGCCCGTGCTGGTGACCAAGCTGGACAGGGAGCAGGGCGATCACCTGGAAAGTGCCTTCCCGGACGGCACGTTCTGGCCGCAGTCCGGCCTGTTCGCCCTGGGGAAGGACCTCGGGCTCGCCCCCCCCTGGCACACCCGGGGGGAGGTCCTGATTGTTGCGGCTGGATCGTCCGATCTTTCCGTAGCCCTGGAGGCCCTGGGCACGGCCCGCTTCTACGGCCTCGAGGCCGGGCTGGTCCCGGACGTGGGCGTGGCCGGGCTGCACAGGCTGCTCCCCCATCTCCAGGCCATCCGCTCCTCCCGGGCCCTGATCGTGGTGGCCGGGATGGAAGGCGCCCTGCCAAGCGTCATGGGCGGGCTGGTGGACAAACCCATCGTGGCCGTGCCCACCTCGGTGGGGTACGGGGCAAGCCTCGGAGGCCTGTCCGCCCTGCTGGGCATGCTCAACACCTGCAGCCCCGGCGTTGGCGTGGTCAACATCGACAACGGTTTCGGGGCGGCAGCCCTGGTCAAACGCTTTCTGGAAACCGCAAAGCGCTGACGGGGAAACTCGGGGTCAGGAGAAGACGGGGGGGCCTGTCCGGCGGTGCTCTTCCAGGGCGGCATCCACAAATCCCTTCATGCGTCCCTTGAACACGCCCACATCGAATGAGCCGGCATGGGCTGCGATGTCCCGGGGGTTGAACTCCTTTTCCTGGGCCTCGAAGCGGTCCCTCTCGACGGAAACCGCCCCCGGGTTCGGGTCTCGAAAGAACAGACCGGTCTTCCCTTGCAGCACCGGCTCCAGCCCCCCGCCCCGGCCATTGGCCGTCCCCGGACGCCCCGCGGCCCTGGCCTTGAGCTGCAACAACTCCAGCTCCTCCTCCCCCGGGAAAATCAGCGCCCTGCACCCGGCATAGAGGGAAGCCAGGTCCGCCGGGCTCTGCCTGTTCAGAAAGGTCACCCTGCCCCGGGCCCTGGTGCGCAGCCCCTCGAGCATGGGGCCCTCCCCGACCACGGTCAGCCTGCGACCGCTCTGCAGGCAGGCTTCCACGGCCAGGTCGGGCCGCTTGTAGGGTATGAGCTGCCCGACAAAGAGGTAAAAACCCTCATGACCGTTGCCTGGGGCGAAGGCGGCCGTGTCCACCGGCGGATGCACAACCGCGGCCCCGCGGCGATAATGTTTGGCAATGCGCCTGGCCACGTTGTGCGAGTTGGCCACGAAGCGGTCCACCCGGGCGGAGGAGGCCAGGTCCCACATCCTGAGAAAATGCAGTGCCGGCTCCATGACCAGCCTGGTGAGCCTGCCCGCGCTTTCCCGGTACTCGTGAAAGAGGTCCCAGCAGTAGCGCATGGGTGTGTGGCAGTAACAGACGTGCAGGGTTTCCGGCCTGGTCAGCACCCCTTTTGCCGGGCCGGACTCGCTGCTGATGACCAGGTCGTAGGGGCGCAGGTCCAGACCTTCCAGGGCCAGCGGCATCAGGGGCAGATACTTCTGATAGTGCCGCCTGGCCAGCGGGAGCCTGTTGATAAACGTGGTCTGGGTGAGGCGCTCGGCTATGGCCGGGCTGACCTTCCCCTTGTCCAGGACATGGGTGAACAGGTCGGCCTCGGGGAACAGGTCGAGCAGGCCCTCCAGGACCTGCTCACCGCCCCGCATGGTGACCAGCCAGTAGTGGATGATGGCGACCTTCATGACCCGATCCCTGGGTGACGCAATGTTGCCGGGCCCCTTGCGCGGCCCGGACCGGCTCCTGCGGCTTCGGACCCTCCTGTTACGTGAATGTCCGTGCAGCAGCAAGCATCCGGGCTGGACATCCGGGCTGGAGGGCCGTTGTCATTCCAAATCTATTCTTTTATCCTGTGAGGTCCAGGAGCGCACATGAGCAACTGCACCAACCACGACGGCACAACCACCCCCCCGGATCAGGGCAACACGGGCCACGACCACCACGGCCTGCACGGTCACCACCACCACGGAGACACCAGCGGCCGCAATTTGCTCATCACCCTGGTCCTCAACCTGATCATCCCTATCGCCCAGATCATCGGCGGCATCATGGCCGGCAGCGTGGCGCTGGTTTCAGACGCCATGCACAACTTCAGCGACTTCACCGCCCTGGTCATCGCCTTCGTGGCCCACAAGCTGGGCAGGAAACGCCCATCTTTGAGCTACACCTTCGGCTACCGCAGGGCCGAGGTGCTGGCAGCCCTGATCAACGTGACCCTGCTCGTGGGTGCCTCCATCTTCATCCTCAGCGAGATCGTGGACCGGCTCAGGGACCCGCAGCCGGTCAGCGGACTGCTGGTGGTCCTCATTGCCGGCATCGGCGTGCTCGGCAACGGCTTCTCCGCCATTCTCCTGCACCGGGGGTCCGGCGAGAACCTCAACATCAGGGGAGCCTTCCTGCACATGGTGGCCGACTTCATGACCTCGGTGGTGGTCATGATCAACGGCCTGATCCTCATGTTCAGGCCCTGGTACTGGCTGGACCCCGTCCTGTCCCTGTTCATCGTCTTCTTCATCCTCAAGAACTGCTGGTCCATCATCAAGGTGGTGGCCGCCATCCTCATGGAGGCGGTGCCCTCGGGTCTGGACCTGGAGGAGGTCAAGTCCGCCCTGGAGGAAATGGACGGCGTGCACCGGGTGCACCACCTGCACGCCTGGAACGTGGGGTCGAGCGTGACCGCCTTCTCCTGCCAGGCCGACCTGGACGACCGCAGGCTCAGCCAGGTGGTGCCCCTCATCGCCTCCATGCAGCACCTGTTGCGCAAACGCTTCTCCATTGACCACGCCGTGATCCAGCCGGGCATCGAGTGCTGCGGCCTGACCGACAGCGTGCTCTGCGACCGCTGTGAGCTCGACCTTGGCACCCGTGGCTGACCTTACCCACACGCCGTCGAAGGGCGTGGCAGTGGTCGGCGGGGGGCTGGCCGGGTCAGAGGCGGCCTGGCAGCTGGCAGGGGCCGGGATTTCCGTGACCCTGTACGAGATGAAACCGGAACGCTTCTCACCCGCCCACACATCCCCCCTGCTGGGCGAGCTGGTCTGCTCCAACTCCCTGCGCTCCGAAGAGCCGCAGACCGCCGTCGGCCTGCTCAAGGAGGAGATGGCCGCCGCCGGCAGCCTGGTCATGGAGGCGGCCACGGCCACCCGGGTCCCGGCGGGCAAGGCCCTGGCCGTGGACAGGGAACGGTTCGCCGCCCACATCACCGGGAGGATACACTCCCACCCCCTGATAACAGTGGCGCGGGCCGAGGTGCGGGGGCTGGACGACCCCTGCCTGGAAGGCTTCAGCCACATCGTCCTGACCCCGGGCCCCCTGGCGGGCGAGTCCCTGACCGCCAGCATCATGGAGCGTGTGGGCTCGTCCCAGCTCTACTTCTACGACGCCATCGCCCCCATTGTGCAGGCCGACTCCATCGACATGGGCAAGGTCTTCTGGGGCTCCCGCTACCGACCCGGTGACCGCGACTACCTGAACTGCCCCATGACCGAAGAGCAGTACCACGTTTTCCGGGAGGCGCTTCTTGCCGGGAAGACCGTGCCCTGCCGGGACTTTGAAAAGGAGATCCACTTCGAGGGCTGCCTCCCGGTGGAGACCCTGGCCCAGCGGGGCCCCCTGACCATGGCCTACGGCCCGCTCAAGCCGGTGGGGCTCGAGGATCCCCGCACCGGGCGACGGCCCTTTGCCGTGGTGCAGCTGCGGGCCGAGAACCTGGAGAAGACCATGTTCAATCTGGTCGGGTTCCAGACCAAGCTCACCTACCCGGAGCAAAAACGCATCTTCTGCATCATACCGGGCCTGGAGCAGGCGGAGTTCTTCCGCCTCGGGTCGATCCACCGCAACACTTACGTGAACGCCCCGGAGGTGCTCACCCCCGAGCTCGAGATCAAGGCGGCTCCAGGTTTTTTTCTGGCCGGGCAGATCAGCGGTGTGGAGGGGTATGTGGAGTCCGCGTCCTGCGGTCTGTGGGTCGGCCTGCACCTGGCGGGAAAGCTGTGCGGAGTAAAGGTGCCTCCCCCCCCGCTCGAGACCGCGCTCGGGGCCCTGCTCGGCCACCTGCGCACCCCGGTCAAAAACTTCCAGCCCATGAACGCCAACTTCGGCCTCACCCCGCCGCTTGGCGCCAGGGCAGGGAAAAAGCGACGCAAGGAGCTCTATGCCGAGCGGGGGCGCATGGCCCGGGAAAGTTGGCTCTTTTCTGTACGGGAGGTGCTGTCCGGGCCGTGACAATGATTTGACATCCCTTGAAATCCCTGGCCCGGACCTGAAAAAAATTCCGCCGCCCCCCGTGTCGGCCCAGGCAGGAATTGCCTGCGCCTGTCCACTCCTCACGTGAGGGCCTGTTCCGCAGGCGTCCTGCCGTGCACCGCTCCCTGTGGCATGGATCTCGCTAGCAGCTCTTCAGAAGAGGAGAGCAGCCATGACCGCAGAACGCATACCAGCACACAACCCATCCACGTCCCGAAGCGGGATCTTCCCCCGGGCCTTCAAAGGCACTGATCCAGACAGAGGGGCGGGCACCTTGCACCGGAAGCGCGAGCAACCCGACACCACCAGCCCCCAGGGACCAGCAGCTCAGAACAGAGGCCGGGGCAGCGACATCTTCGCGAGGGACCGCTTGGAAACCGCAACCCACTGGTCCGTGCCCTGGTCCGACCTGATGATGACCATGTTCGTGCTCTTTGCGGTGCTCTACGCCTTCCACGCCTCCAAGCCCGACCAGGCCGCTGCCGGGCCGGACCCGGGTGCTTTGATGACGGGTGCCGCCCCGGTTGCGGCACAGGTCGGACACAAAGGTGCGGAAATGGAACGTCTCTACGCCATGAGCCGGCAAGCCGTGCTCACGGACGAACTGCAACCCTTTGCGTCCGTGGACCTGGTCCCTGACCGAGCCGTGCGCATCGTGCTCACCGGGGACCTCCTCTTCGACACCGGCAAGGCGGACATCAAGCCCCAGGCACTGGACTCCCTGCGCGCAGTCGGGGGGCTTCTTTCCAGGACGCCCTTTGTGGTCAACGTTGTGGGCCACACCGACGACCAGCCCATCAACACCGAGCGGTTCCCCTCCAACTGGGAGCTGTCTTCGGCCCGGGCCTGCCAGGTGGCCCGCTTCCTGATAGAGGACATGGGGCTGGCCTCTGAACGGTTTTACATCAGCGGGCACGCTTCCTTCCAACCCGTTGAGGCCGGCGGCGACTCCGCAAGCCAGGCCCGCAACAGGCGCGTGGAGATCATCGTCACCAGGGAACGTCCCCAGGGAATGCACCTCCTGCACACCACCGCCGGCTCTGCAACCACTCCGGCAGAAAACACCCTGCCGGGTTGAACCAACAGACAGCATCCTGGAGCGCACCCGTGGAATCAAAAAAAATCATAGGCCTGGTCATCTGCGTCCTGCTCTTTGCATCCGGGTTCGCCTTCAGCCGCAACATCGGCGTCTACTTCAACATTGCCGCGTTGCTGGTCGTGGTGGGCGGAACTTTGGGCGCGGCCTTTCTCAGTTTCCGCACCGAGTCCCTGGTCAAGGTCCTCAGGGTGCTCAGACACTCCTGTTGCAACCCGCCCAAAAAGCCGGCCGAAATCGTGGAGATCCTCGTTGACCTGTCCGTGAAGAGCAAGATCAGGGGGCTGCGTTCCTTGAGCGAGGACGAGGGGGAGACCTCCATCATGTTCCTGCGACGGGGGCTGGGCTTTCTGGTGGACAACTACAGCCGGGAACAGATCGAGGACATCCTGAGCACCGAGGTAACCTTCTTCAAGCACCGCCGGGACGAGTCCGAACGGGTTCTGCGAACCATGGCCGAGATCTGCCCGGCATTTGGGCTGGTGGGCAGCATCATCGGATTGATCGGCATGCTGGCCGGAGTGGGCGAGACCTCGGTCATCCTGGCCACCATCCCCATTGCCCTGACCTCCACCCTCTACGGGGTGGTCTTTGCCAACTTCCTGTTCCTGCCCTTTGCCGCCAGCATCCGCGAGCGGACCGACCACGAGCTGTTGCTGCAAAAAATCATCATGGAGGGGATCCTGGCCATCCAGGAGGAGGTCAACCCCCGGATCCTGGAGATGAAGCTCAAGTCCTTCCTGCCGCCTGCCGAACGTGAGGGCCGCATCGTGTCCCTGCAGCGCATCCAGGAGCGGTTCAAGATCCACCCCGAAGCAGGGGCGCAGACCGTGCCCAAGACGGCTTCCGGGCGGGGCTGAACCGGCAGCGGCCCGGCCTCAGGGCCAGGGCGGTTCCGGATCGACGATCAGGATGTTCATCGAGCGCAGGCCGGCCAGCAGGCTGTCCCGCAGGTGCACGTCCCAGCGCTCCACCCCGGGGGTGAGGGTAGTCACCACGGACTCGCCCACAACCAGCCGCCCTTCGCCTCGAAAGGGGGTCCGGGTTTTGGCTCCCCACATGGCGTGCCAGACAACGGGCCGCCCTTCGTGCTCCCCGATGTAGAGCATGGTGTGTCCCGGCCTGTGCAGCAGCGTGGCCCAGGGAAGGCCCGTCTCCAGGATGGCCTGCTCCTTGTCCCGCATGGTCAGACCGGCCAAAGGCATGACCAGCCCTGCTTCGGCCTGCCTGGATGAGTTGCGCGGCAGCCACAGGCCGAAGGCAACAAACAGGTCCCGGAGCAGTGCGGAGCAGTCGCGCTTCCAGTACATCCCCCCCCAGCCGTAGGGTTGTCCCGTCATGGCCCCGGCCACACCGGCGACTTCTTCCGGAACCAGGGGGACGGGAAAGCGCCGCCCTGCCTCCCTGGGCAGAGAGGCCCTGCGTGCCCGTGCCCGCCCCTGTGCATCCCGGACAATCGTCAACACCGTCCACCCCCCGCTGCCGGATTCGACCAGCGGGTGCAAAGAGCCGATGCGGGTGGAGAAGGAGTGCACCCCGCCTTCACCCGATACGGGACCCCCGTCCCTGACCGGCGTCAGGTAGGCACCGCTTTCGAGCCGGCGGGCCAAACCCTGGCGATCGACCTTCCGACCGGCGAGGGCCAGAGTCT